>CANGGA010000020.1 GCA_947453285.1 Microbacteriaceae bacterium
GAAGGTGAATGCATAGGCGGCGTTAGCCGCAATTATCAGCGGCAATACGGTTGCCGGAATGGTAACGATCAAGGTGTTCAAAAGCGCATCGAGCATGCCGCCGTTGATTGCGTTGATGTAAGGCTGAAGCGTCCACTCGGTTCCGAGCGGGTTCGAAATAGCCGTCCACCATCCGGTGGTTTCGGCAGAATCTTTGCTGCGAATAGAGGTAAGCAGAAGACCAACGGTCGGGGTCGACCAAATAGCCACCAACAGAATCAACATCAAGGTGGTTCCGAGCTTGAAGCCCGAGAGTTTGTGCAGAACTTTTCTCATCGGTTCTCCTCCACATTGCGAACGCTTCGAATCTGAAGCCACATCAAAGGAGCAATTAGCACGCAGAGAATTGTGACTACGGCAGAAGCCGAACCGAAGTTCGAGTTAACAAAAAGTTCGCGGTAATAATCGAAACCGAGAACGCTGGTGTTGAAGTTACCGCCGGTCATCGCCAAGACGATGTCGAAGATTTTCATGACCAAGATCAGAACGGTGATGAAGACCGACATGATGGTTCCGCGAATCTGCGGAACGACGACCCTGAAGAAAATTTCGCGAGAACTTGCGCCGTCGATGCGAGCAGCCTCGATGGTCTCTTCTGGAACACCCTTGATTGCTGCCGAAAGCATGACCATCGAGAAACCGGCCTGCAACCAGATGACGATGATCATCAACAAGAAGCTGTTCAGGCGACCGGTGTCAATCGTGAGCCATGGCTGCGATGTGCCGCCAAACGCCTCGACGATTCCGTTTAGCAGACCAATGACCGGACGGCCTGGAGGCTGATAGGTGTAGAGAAAACGCCAGATGGTTGCGGCCGAGATGAAGCTGATAGCCATCGGCATAAACACGAGTGACTTGAAAATCTTTTCGCGACTTGGGCCTACCTGGTTGGTCAGCGACGCAAACATTAGACCGGCGCCGACGGTTACCGCAGGAACAAAGATGATCCACAAGAAGTTGTTGAGCAGAATTCCCAAGAATTCGGCTGAAGTAAAGAGGTCGATGTAATTTTGCAGACCGACGAACTGCTCGCCACCGGCATCCATGAATGACCAAACGAGGGTCTGAATTAGTGGTAGAAAAGAAACCAGAATCAGCAGCGCTGCTGCCGGAAGAAGAAATGAAACTGCGCGGAGTTTTTCTTGCAACTTGATTGGCAAGAATCTCACGAGTCGGTCAAGAACCCAGTAGAGCCCCCAGCTGCCGACAACTCCGAGAACTATCGATGCAATTCCGAAGATTATGTCGCCCATTGTGCAACCCCTTCGATTTGTATATTTTGCGAGTTTAGAACGTTTTGCTTTTTAGTGAAATCTGGTGGTGGGGCGAACCCCACCACCAGATCACAGGAACTAATCGATTAAGAAAAGTTTGTAATGCTTTTTAGTACTTTGCCTGGATCGCTGCAGCTGCAGTCTTCCAGTCAACCTTGCCAGCAACCCAGTCAGTGCCTGATAGCCAGAACTGAGCGTTTACAGCAGATGGCATGCGGTCTGAACCGTCGAAGCCGAATACTGCAGCCTTAGCCATGGTCTCACCAACAGTCTTGGTTAGTGAGTTTGGGTACAAGCTGGTGTCGAAGGTTGAGTGAGGCGACACGAATGAGCTAGCTGAAGCCATTACGGTTCCAACCTTGTCGCTCAAGATGAAGTCAAGAACCTTAGCGACATCTGCGTCGTTGTGGAATGCAGCAGCTAGGTCACCACCACCGAGTACACCCGCCTGAGCACCTTCTGGTGCAGGAAGTGGGAATACGTTTGCGTGGGTGTAGTCACCAGCAGCAACTTCAGCCTTGATTGCATCAGGGAAGAAGTCGGTGATGAATGAACCCTGACGTAGCAAGAAGCACTGACCCTTAGCCTTGCCACCGGTCTCGAATAGAGGCTTGGTGTCACCGAAGTTGTCGGTTGCCATTGCCTTACCGCCACCGTTTACCTGGCCGTCGGCTAGAAGAGTTGCTGCAACCTTGTCGGCTGCCTTAGTAACTTCTGCTGAGTCGAATGCAACGTCGCCTGCGATCCACTTGTTGTAGACGTCAACGCCGTTGTAGTCAAGAACGTACTGCTCTAGCCAGTCGGTGATTGCCCAACCGGTAGCGCCACCAGATTCGATACCTGCACACCATGGGTAGCCAGCGCCGTCAGCCTTGATCTTCTCGGTCAATGCGGTTAGCTCTGCGTCAGTGGTAGGAACGGTGTATCCGTGCTTGGTGAATTCAGCTGGGTTGTAGAACACAAGGGTCTTTACGTTTGCTGAAACCGGCAAACCGTAAACCTTGCCACCCTTAACTGCGAGGGTGTCCCAACCAGGAACAAGGGTCTTCTGCGCTGGAGCGATGTCGGTGACGTCGCTTAGTGGTAGAAGGTTCTTGCTCATGTCTAGAAGACCACCTGGCTGTGGCCACATTGCGATGTCAGGTTCCTGACCTGCGGTGACCTTTGCCTTGATGTCGGTGTCGAATGATGCAAGTGAGGTGAACTTAACGGTGATGCCTGAAGTCTTGCTCCAGTTGTCAAGCTCAGCCTGGAAGGCCTTTGCCTGAGCTTCGCCGTAACCACCGAAAATGGTTACCTGTCCGTCGCCGGCAGGCTTACCAGCGGCACAGCTGGTTAGCGCTGCAGCTGCAACTGCAGCAATAGCTGCAGCAGCGAGGAAACGCTTTGCTTTCATTAATTTGTCCTTTCAATGGAACGCAGAAGGCTGTTGCCAACGCGCGCAATCCAAAGACTAATCGCGGGCAATCACCTGAAACAGCCAAAAACGGCTCATTTTGGTAACGATTTGTAAACGCTTACATTAAGGCGCTGTTATCTGCGAACCAGACCACGGATGGGGTCAGCAGTCACGGGAATCGGATCACTTAGCTCCCCCACGAAGGTGCCGCCGGGCTCGTTTATAAAGCCGATCAGGTTCCAGCCGCCATCGGGCCCTTGAACCAGGCGCGAGGCATAAAGGTCTGGTTCGTCGAAGCAAACCGACTTCGAAATGTCGATTTCACTCAAATCAGCGTTTACGACGAGGCTATAGACGCCGCCGGTTTCGCGCGCCTTGCGCTCTTCGCTAATCCATCGATGACTGCAGCAGAACAACACAATCGGCACACCATCGACGATTTCGAATTGAAAGACTTCGGTTTCGCCGAAGCCAGCCGAGACTTTGCTCAACGGCGGTTGCACTTTCCAATTGAAGAGGTCGGTCGAAGTTGCGTGACCCATCACGCCGCTGTCGAGTGCTGGGCCATCTTTGCCGCGAGTGGTGACCAACATGTGCCAGGTGTCATCACTCGGTTTGAATTTGAAAACCCACGGATCGCGAAACGCTTCATCGTGCCAAGCAGTTTTGTCGAGCTTGGCATACCAGCGTTCGTCAGCTCGAACCAATGCCTCGTTTGAATATTTTTGCCAGCTGATGAGATCGTCAGAAATGGCTAGCCCAACAGACTGAATGTCGCCGCCATCTTCGCGACTCGTGCCCGTGTAAAACATGAACCACTTGCCATCGGAGTTCTTTAAGACTGACCCTGTCCAGGTTGTGTAACTGTCAAAGGCTGGAGAATCAGAAATTGCTAGCGCGTCTTCGATGACAGTCCAGTTGATTAGGTCTTTTGATGAGGCGTGACCAACCGAAACGTTTCGGTGCCGACGATTCGGATCGCCGAGTGCTCGTGAGGCCTGCAAATAGAACGCGTGATAAACATCATGGTCTTTCACAAACCATGAATCCCAAACCCATTGACCAGCAAGACGAAGCGACATGCAAACAGCATAAACTTTGAGAGAACCCCCTGCCCCCATAGCTCAGGGGATAGAGCGCCGCTCTCCGGAGGCGGAAGCGCAGGTTCGATTCCTGCTGGGGGCACGTGAACATAACCCAACTGCTCGATGCCCAAACTTGGATCGAAAACCTGGTCGGCCAATATGGCATCGCCTCGGTATTCATCGTCTGCGGCTTGATCTTCGCCGAGACCGGTCTGCTATTCGGCTTCTTCTTGCCAGGCGACAGCATTTTGTTTCCGATGGGGCTAATGATGGCAACCGGCTACCTGCCGTTTCCGCTTTGGTTAGCCTGCATCATGTTTGCCACTGCCGCTTGGCTCGGTGACCAGACAGGATACTGGCTAGGTCGACGGGTTGGCCCTGCGATTTTCAACCGCCCGAATTCGAAATTCTTCAATCACAGAAACGTCGAGCGAGCTCACGCTTTTTTCGAACGCTATGGCGCAAAGGCAATCATCTTCGCTCACTTCGTTCCGGCAATGCGAACCTTTATTCCGGTTGCCGCGGGTGTTGGTGAGATGCCTTGGCGACGTTACCTGAAATACAACTTTTTCGGCGTCACAGTTTGGGCAGCAGGCGTCACGCTTCTAGGCGGTTTGCTCGGGCAGATTCAATTCGTTCGCGATCACGTGATTGTTGTGACGATGGCGTTCTTGTTAATTTCGACCATTCCCCTGGTCACCGAATTCTTAAAGGCCAGACGCGAGCGTCGCAATTAGTTGCTGAAGCGCCATCGCCCGATGGCTCATCGAGTTCTTTACTTCAGGCGGCATTTCGGCAGCGGTAATTTCGAAACCATCCGGAATAAAAACCGGGTCATAACCGTGGCCAAATTCACCGCGCTCCTCGTGGGCAATGCGCCCCGGCCAAATTCCGGTAAAACTCCGTTCGCCAGCTTCGCTAACCATCGCGATTGTGCAAACGAATGCAGCGCCACGATGTTCATCGTGAATATCTTTTAGTTGCGACAACAGCAACCTTCGGTTTGCGACGTTGTCTCGACCGCCGGCCCAAATCGCAGTAAAGATTCCTGGTGAGCCACCGAGAATGTCGACCGCGATGCCGCTGTCGTCTGCGATTGCCGCAATGCCGGTGTGAGCGAAAGCCGCCCGCGCCTTGATTAGCGCGTTTTCTAAATATGAGGTGCCATCTTCGACCGGCTCTGGTCCGTCGTAACTCAGCAATTCGAGACCAGCCACTGCCGGTTCGAGAATTGCAGCGAGCTCTTGAAGTTTGCCTGGGTTGTGTGAGGCGAGAACTAGCTTCATGACTAGCTGTTTAGCGAAGCTTGCTGAATGGCCGCCAAGTCTTTGGTGCCTTTTAGCGCTAGGTCGAGCAGGCGATTTAGTTCGTCGCGATCGAAAGGCACACCTTCGGCAGTGCCCTGAACCTCAACGAACTTGCCGCCACCGGTGACCACCACGTTCATGTCGGTCTCGGCACGAACGTCTTCTGTGTATGCCAGGTCGAGAAACGGAACACCGTCGATGATGCCAACCGAAATCGCGGCAACGCTGTCGCTGAGCGGCTTCGACTTTGCCGGAATGTGCTTGTGCTCTCGAGCCCATTCGATTGCGTCGTGCAGAGCAATGTATGCGCCCGTGATGGCGGCGGTGCGGGTTCCGCCATCTGCCTGCAAAACATCGCAGTCAATCACGATGGTGTTTTCGCCGAGCTCGCGAACGTCGATGATGGCGCGAAGCGAACGACCGATGAGTCTTGAAATCTCGTGGGTGCGCCCACCGATCTTGCCCTTCACGGCCTCGCGGTCATTGCGGTCGTGGGTTGCGCGCGGCAACATCGCATATTCGGCGGTGACCCAACCCTCGCCCTTACCAACCTTCCAGCGAGGAACGCCTGGGGTGAAAGAAGCAGTACAAAGAACCTTGGTGCCACCAAAAGTAATCAGCGCCGAACCTTCGGCGTGCGAGCTCCAGCCGCGTTCGATGGTTACTTCGCGCAGTTGATCGACCTCGCGGCCATCGATTCTCTTGGTCATCTTCGCCTCTCTAAGCGACTAGTTATTACTAAGGATTTACGTGTTCGACGTTGGCAACTTCTGGGCCGAGAAAACGGCGAGCCAAAATGCCAAATGCTTTCTCGTCTCCGGTTGCCAAGAAACGAAGATTTGGTTTTGCAGAAGCCGTGCGAAGCAAGTCGTGTGCGACGAGAGTTCGGTAGACATCCTTGGCCGTTTCTTCTGCACTTGAAACAAGAGTCACCTCGTCGCCCATGACATAACTGATGGCACCGGTCAGCAACGGGTAGTGAGTGCAACCGAGAACGAGTGTGTCGACGCCGGCCTCGCGAATTGGCGCGAGGTAACCCTCTGCAACTTTGAGCAACTCTGGGCCAGAGGTGATTCCGCGTTCGACGTAGTCAACGAAATCTGGGCAGGCAACGCTTGTGATCTGAAGTTCGACAGCCGCCGCGAATGCGTCGTCATAGGCCTTAGACGCAACGGTTGCCGTTGTGCCGATGACTCCAACGCGGTGATTTCGACTTGCTGCAACGGCACGGCGAACCGCCGGCTGAATTACCTCTACCACCGGAATGCCAAGCCCCTCGGTGTAACGCTCGCGGGCGTCGCGCAGCACTGCCGCCGAAGCGGTGTTGCAGGCAATCACGAGAAGCTTTACGCCTTGTTCGACGAGGCGATCCATAACCGTGATGGCCAGGTCGCGAACCTCTTGGATGCCCTTCGGGCCGTATGGGGTGTTTGCGGTGTCACCCAGATAAACGATTGATTCGTTAGGCAGCTGATCGATAATCGCTCTGGCAACGGTTAGCCCGCCGACCCCTGAGTCGAAGATTCCAATCGGCGCATCGTTCACGAAAAATAGTCTAACCGCGGGCTCTTTAGGCGCGGGTAGGCTTAAACGGTGCTAAACACCTCTGCCCTGCTTACCGACCGCTATGAGCTCACCATGCTCCAGGCAGCTCGGCACTCCGGCACCGCAAATCGCAATTGCGTTTTCGAGGTTTTCACAAGGCACCTGCCAGCCGGTCGTCGTTATGGCGTGGTCGCCGGAACCGCTCGCCTGCTCGAGCATCTCAAAGACTTTCGCTTCGATCAGCCGACTCTCGATTGGCTCGCTTCTGAAAAAGTCGTCGATTCGGCAACCATCGATTGGCTCGCGAATTACAAATTCACCGGCAACATTTCGGGCTACCGCGAGGGCGAGATCTTTTTCGCGCACTCTCCGGTTTTGACCGTCGAGGCAACCTTCGCAGAAGCGGTGTTGCTCGAGACTCTTATTCTTTCGATCTTCAACTTTGATTCATCTGTCGCTTCGGCGGCATCGCGAATGGTCACGGCAGCCAACGGTCGTTTCGTCGCCGAAATGGGCGGCCGCCGCGTCAACGAACACGCAGCCGTAGCCGCAGCTCGAGCTGCATACGTTGCCGGCTTCGACGCGACCTCAAATCTTGAAGCCGGCCGAAGCTGGGGCTTGCCAACCATGGGCACCGCGGCTCACGCTTTCACGCTCTTGCACGACACAGAAGAGCAGGCATTCAAGGCTCAACTCGACACCTTCGGCGAGCAGACCACGCTCTTGGTCGACACCTTCGACATCGAGGCCGCCGTGCGCAAGGCAATCGAACTCGCACCTAACCTCGGTGCCGTGCGCATCGACTCTGGCGACCTCGGCATCGAGGTCAACCGCGTTCGCAAACTTCTAGATTCGCTCGGCGCGAAGTTAACCAAGATCACTGTGACCAATGACCTCGACGAATATGCAATCGCGGCTCTGGCCGCCGCACCGGTCGATAGCTATGGAGTCGGAACATCCGTGGCAACTGGCTCTGGCTCGCCGACAGCGGGGTTCGTCTACAAACTGGTTTCATTCGAGGCCGCCGACGGAAGTTGGAAGAGCGTCGCGAAGAAGAGTGCGATGAAGGCAAACATCGGTGGTCGCAAACACGCCGTTCGTCGAATCGACGCAAAGGGAATCGCGACCGCAGAAGTTATTGGCTCAGAAATCTCGCCAGACACCGATGCCAACGATCGCGACCTGCTAGTTGAACTTGTTGTCGACGGAGTCGTAAAGACCGAATACACCGGCGCAACCGGAACCGAAATGGCGCGGGAACATCACAAGCAGGTCAAGGCCGAATTGCCAGCGCAGGGTTTGCGTTTGATGCGCGGCGATGCCGCGATTGCTACGGAATTTGTGTAATTCGAAGCCTTAGTCGCCGGCTGGGTCTTGGCCCTTTGGCATAGATTCATAAATCTCTTTGCACTCAGGGCAAATCGGAAACTTTTGTGGGTCGCGACTCGGCGTCCAGACTTTTCCACAAAGCGCAACCACCGGGGTTCCTAAAACTGCAGACTCAACGATCTTGTCTTTCTGCACGAAGTGCGAGAAGCGTTCGTGATCGCCAGGCTCAACGTTTTGCACCTGCTCTTCGAGCAGAATCGTTGAACCCGTCTCGGGCTTCGGCTGCAATTCATCCATGTTTGAAACCTAGTTCAAATTCGCGGCGTCGCCGAGCGTCACCGAAACAGTCGAGTGCTCGCTGCCTCGAACGTATTCAACCGTTGCGGTTGCACCGGCTGGCTGCTGTCGAACGGCCGCCATCAGCTCGCCGGCCGAGGTGATTGCTCGTTGGTTGAATTTCACGATTACATCGTTTGCCTTGATGCCGGCCTTATCGGCTGCGCTATTCGCCGTGACTGACCTGACCAGTGCACCAACGGTGAAGCTTGCACTCGCGCTCGAGTTGGTCGAGTCGCTCACCTGAGCACCGAGCAGTGCGTGGCTTGCCTTGCCGTTCTTCATGATCTCGGTGGCAATTCGCTTTGCCGTATTTGACGGAATCGCAAAGCCAACGCCGATGTTTCCTGACTGACCGCCAGAACTTCCGGCGCTTGCGATTGCAACGTTGACGCCAACTAGCTCGCCAGACTGGTTCACCAAAGCGCCACCCGAGTTGCCTGGGTTGATTGCCGCGTCGGTCTGAATCACATCGAGATTAATTGGAGCCACGGTGCTCTGGTTATTCCAAAGCTGCAAACCCCCGCCACTTCCGTTTTGCGGAGCGGCAGCCGAAGAAACCTGAATCGTGCGATTTAGAGCAGAGACGATTCCCTCGGTCACCGTGTTCGACAAACCGAGCGGAGCGCCGATTGCAACCACACTGTCACCGACGTTGATCTTGTCGCTGTCGGCAAACTTGATCGGAGTGAAAGTTGTGTTTGCGTTGATCTTGATAACCGCAAGGTCGTTGGTTGGGTCTGTGCCGATTAGCTTTGCCGAATAAACGTGACCGTCGAAGGTCTTGACTTCGATTGAAGGGTTCGCGGTTGCACCGTCGAGAGTAACGACGTGAGTGTTTGTGAGAATGTAGCCGTCTTCGGTCAAGAACTCGCCACTGCCGTTGCCACCATCGGCACCAGATGAAACCGAGATGGTCACTACCGAAGGTTGCGCCGCACCTGCGGCTGCGGTTACCCAGGTGACGCTCTTTGCGTTATTTACGACGATTGGCGCCGGTGACTGAATGTAGTTGAAAGCGAGAACGGCAACGCCGCCGCCGACGGTTGCGCCGACGATTGATCCGAGGGCAATTGCGGCCGAGCCAGTTAGAAGAGTGGTTCGCTTCGCCAAACGCTGCTTCAAGCTGACCTTGCGTTTTGGCGCTGGCGCAGTTGCCGGAGTGTCATAGAGAAATTGACCATTGAACTGGTTCATCGAAGACCTTTCGTGCTGGTTTTGCCTAAAGCATGGCTAACAAACCTGAATAGTCTATGAAAGCAGTCTGAGAGTTCTCTAACACCGATAGTTGCTCGGGTGCACTCTGCAGCTCGCCCAAACCAAATGCCCCACGATTCGTGTCACCGGTGGCGGTTGCGGCGCCTGAACCGTCAGAGTCAACTGGGCGCTTGCGAAAACCGTGCCGACCGGTTGCCAGGCGTCGGTGAGAGCGAATCGGTAACTCGCCAAATAGCCGACCTCGAGCCAGACCAACTTGCTGCCGGCTGTTGAGAAATTCACCACGGATGCCGCCCCGCTTGCCGTCCAGCCGGAGTCGGCGCTCCACCGGTATTCGCTAGGCACAAACTTCACGTAGCCGACCCGGCCGAGAATGACGGCAGATCTTTCATGGGTTGAGGCATCGCTCGTGAGAATCGCACTCTGGCCAATAGCCAAAACGGCAAGCGAACTATTTATTGCCACCGAGTTAGGCGTGAATGCCGCCGAGTCACTCGAAAGCGCGTTCGTCGCAGTGCTTGTCGTTGCGGCAGTGGTTTTCGGTTTTGCTACGACCACTGTGGCCGGCGGTTTGCTTGGCCCAGGAATTTGGCATCCGAGCAATGCAGCCGCAACGATCTGTGCGGTGGTGCTTACCGAGGTTGGGCACACCGGTTTTGGTTGAGGTGCCGAAACTGAGGTCGTCGTCTTTGTTGTTGTTTTGTTTGAAGTTGTTTTTGTCGCACTACTCGTTGCGGTCGCCGAAGAATTCGCGCAGAGCACGACCTGATTGCCAACTATCGCAGAGCTAGAAGAAAACCCGGCAGTCGAACCCGTCGTGCACGCAGCCTTCGCCGCATCAATTGCGACGAGTTGTGTTGCCACGAGTTGTGTTGCCAAGATTGCCGCAATCTTCATTCGCCGAAACATTTCATGAGGCTAGGTCGGCTCGCCAATCACCGCCGAAGTTGTGCACAAGCTGCGCTTAAAAAAGAAAAACCCAGACATAAAGTCTGAGTTTTCTTTTCTAGTTGCGGAGGCAGGATTTGAACCTACGACCTCCGGGTTATGAGCCCGGCGAGCTACCGAACTGCTCCACCCCGCGGCGTATGACTAAGTTACCACGCGGTAGAGAAGCGGTCAACCTACTTGGTTAGCCCGATCAACTTGGTGATGGCTGCGCTGAGTCGAGCATCCGCCTTGCCATAGGCAGTCCAGTCGCTGATGGCAAGCGCGGCGGCCTTATCGGCAAGAGCCTGCTTTGCGATTGCCAACTGGGCCTTGATCTCTGCACTGACCGTGGTTGGTGTCGAAGGTTTGCCGGGGTCGGTCGGAGTGACCACTCCGGTGCCTCCGCCAAACAGCGCATCGAGCGCACCGCTGAGGGTGTCCTCGAAGGCAATCTTGTCGCCAAAGGCAACAAGCACCTTCTTGAGCAACGGATAACTGGTCTCACCTGTCGACTGAATGTAGACCGGCTGAACATAGAGAAGTCCGCCACCAACCGGAAGGGTTAGCAAGTTTCCGTTGAGCACCTTGGTCGAACCCTGACGAAGAATGTTTAGCAAGCGCGAAACATCGCTGTCTGCAGAGAAATTGTTTTGCACCATTCCCGGGCCAGGAATGTTCAGCGACTTAGGAACACTCAACAGCGTGAGCTTTCCGTAGTTCGAAGAAACCTGGCCGGCAACCGAACCGGCATCACTGTCGGCAACCAGATAGCCACGCAAAACGTTTCGACTCTGTTCGGTTGTCGAGCGCGGAATAAAGGTCGTGTAGAGCGAGAAGCTGGTTTGACTCTGGCCCGGCAGCTTCATGCTCAAGTAATAAGGCGGCTGCAAGGTGCTTCCGGTCGATGCCGACACGTTGCCGGTCGGATCATTCGGAGTCATCCAGCCATCCGACTGAGAATAGAAAACACCAGCATCGGTGACGTGGTAATTGCCAAGCACCGTGCGCTGCACTCTGAACAAATCGCTCGGATAACGAACGTGGCTGATCAGAGCGCCGCTCATTTCAGAAACCGGTCTGATGGTGTTCGGGAAAATCTTTGACCAGGTCTTCAAGATCGGGTCATTTGCATCCCAGGCATAAAGCTTCACGCTGCCGTCATATGCATCGACGGTCGCCTTGACCGAGTTGCGAATGTAGTTGATGTTGCCGCGAGCAAGCGAACGCTCGCTAGAAGAATCGGCAACCGCCTGGCTGAAGTTCTCTGCGCTCGAGTATGGGTAGTTCGCCGAAGTCGTGTAGCCATCGACGATCCACTGGATGCGCCCGTCGACAACTGCTGGGTATGCGTCGCCGTCGAGAGTTAGATAAGGAGCAACCGCCTTCACGCGGTCGATCGGATTGCGGTTATAGAGAATCTGCGACTTGTCGCCGATTGCGTCGCTTAGCAGAATCTGCTCGCTCTGAAACTTGAGCGCATAGGCAACGCGGTTCACAAAGC
>CANGGA010000021.1 GCA_947453285.1 Microbacteriaceae bacterium
ATTCAGCGCCACGGCTTTGCAATTCAATGCCGCATCACAACCGAAGACCCGGCAGCCAATTTCAGACCGGATACCGGGAAGATCACGACCTATCGCTCGCCGGGCGGTGCCGGCATACGCCTAGACGGCGGAACCGTTTCGACCGGTGCAGAGGTAAGCCCTCACTTCGATTCACTGCTTGTGAAGTTGATTGCCAAGGGCCGCGACTTCAAGAGCGCAGTCAACCGCTCACAGCGTGCCTTGGCCGAGTTCCGCATCCGTGGAGTTTCTACCAACATCGCCTTCCTGCAAGCCGTTTTGGCAGATCCGACCTTTCAGTCGGGCGACCTCAGCACTTCGTTCATCGATGAGCGTCCGCAACTCTTTACGGCCGCGCCTTCGCTAGACCGAGGAACCAAGATCTTGTCTTGGTTGGCAGATGTCACTGTCAACCAGCCGAATGGCGCAAGAGCCGGCCACCTCTCGCCATCGCAGAAGCTGCCTTCAATCGACCTGACCGCACCGGCGCCGGCAGGTTCGCGCCAGTTGCTTCAACAGATTGGCCCAGCCGCGTTTGCGAAGCAACTGCGAACCCAAACGGCTATCGCCATCACCGACACCACTTTCAGAGATGCGCATCAGTCGTTGCTTGCGACGCGCATCCGTGGCCGCGATTTGATCCAGATTGCACCCTATGTCTCGAGACTTACTCCTCAACTGCTTTCGGTTGAGGCCTGGGGTGGCGCAACCTATGACGTTGCTCTGCGCTTTTTGGGTGAGGATCCTTGGGAACGTCTCGAAGCGCTTCGCGCAGCAATGCCAAACCTTTGCATTCAGATGCTGCTGCGAGGCAGAAACACTGTTGGCTACACACCATACCCAGCCGAGGTGACCGATGCTTTCGTAAAGGAAGCTGCCGCCGCCGGTGTGGACATCTTTAGAATCTTCGATGCGCTAAACGATGTGAATCAGATGAAGCCGGCAATCGATGCGGTCTTGGCAACCGGCACTGCCGTCGCCGAGGTTGCGCTCTGCTACACGGCCGACCTGCTTGATCCGAGCGAAAAGCTATACACGCTCGATTATTACTTGAACCTGGCACAGCAGATTGTCGATGCCGGTGCTCACATAATCGCTATCAAAGACATGGCCGGTTTGCTTCGTCCGGCCGCCGCCGCCAAATTGGTAACGGCACTTCGCGAAAGATTTGATTTGCCGGTTCACCTGCACACCCATGACACTGCAGGTGGTCAGTTGGCAACTCTGATGGCAGCCATCAATGCCGGAGTCGACGCGGTAGATGTTGCCAGCGCACCGATGGCCGGAACTACATCGCAGCCTTCGGCTTCAGCACTTGTTGCAGCACTCGAACACACCGAACGCGACGCAGGCATCTCTTTGGCAGCGGTTACCGCTCTCGAACCATATTGGGAATCGGTTCGCAGCGTCTACGCGCCATTTGAGTCTGGATTGCCTGGACCAACCGGTCGCGTCTACAAGCACGAAATTCCCGGTGGTCAGTTGTCAAACCTTCGCCAGCAGGCAATTGCACTTGGCCTCGGTGACCACTTCGAAAAGGTCGAAGACATGTATGCGGCCGCAAACGCAATTCTTGGCCGCCCGACCAAAGTCACACCTTCATCAAAGGTCGTCGGAGATCTAGCGCTGCACTTGGTCGCGGTGAACGCAGACCCTACCGACTTTGCCGAAAACCCACAGAACTACGATGTTCCTGATTCAGTAATCGGGTTCATGGCAGGGGAGTTGGGCGACCTGCCTGGCGGCTGGCCAGAGCCGTTCCGCACGAAAGTGCTGCAGGGCAAGAACCTAAAGTTTGGAGTGACCGCGGTTTCTGCCGAAGACCTCGCAGCGCTGACCGATGACAACGCAAAGGCTCGCCGTTCGACTCTGAACCGCCTGCTATTTGCCGGCCCGACAGCCGAGTTCACCAAATTTAGAGAGACCTACGGTCGCCTCGATCACATCGACACTGTCGACTATCTCTATGGACTAGAGCCAGGTGTAGAGCACGTCGTTGAGATTGCCAGGGGTGTGCAGCTATACGTAGGTCTTGAGGCAATTGGTTCACCAGATGCCAAGGGTTACCGAACAGTAATGGCAACCCTAAATGGTCAACTTCGCCCAATTAACATCCGTGATCGCAAGATAGCCGTAGACGTGGTTCAAGCCGAAAAGGCCGACCTCGCGAATCTCGGGCACGTTGCCGCACCGTTTGCCGGTGTTGTCACGCTGCAAACCGTTGAGGGTGCACACGTCGAGGTGGGGCAGCCGATTGCGACAATCGAAGCAATGAAGATGGAGGCCACGATTACGGCCAATATCAGCGGTCACGTGCGTCGCCTAGCTATCACAAAGACCCAGTCTGTCGATGCTGGTGACCTGATTGTGGTCGTAGAAGCCGACCAGGCATAACGCTCGGGTAAACTAGACCGGATGTCGCGCTAGCGAACATTTCGGGCATAGGAGCATTCGGTTTGGCTATTTGGGACAAGAAACCAGAAGACGACGACTTTCTGGCACCCCGCTCGGCTGGTGCCCAGGCAAACGAAGATCAACCTATTCAAACTCACGCGCTCGCGGAGTTAGCGGTTGACTCTGGAATTATCGACATCACACCAAGCACTCAGTCGGTTCAGATCATTACCGAGGATGAGCGTGCAAGCCGAATCGTCTCACCAACCACCGAGCCAAATAGCGACACCGGGCCAATTTCGCGTCGCTCGAATTATTCGCGCAGAGATTCGCTGCGCGGCGAAGCATTTGACCAGCCGGAACCGGCTGCCATGCTCACAGCCGATCGCCTAATCGACAACAGTTCGAGAAACCGTCCGGCACCAGAGTCTGGATTCAGACGCTTTATCTATTTCTTGTCGCTCAAGTCAATCAATCTTGGCGACTCTCTAAAGGTCAGAGAGCGCAAGGCTCTCGACTTGAGAATCGGTGCAGCACTTGATGGTGGAGCAAAGTTTGTTCCTGTGCTTACCCGAAAGGGAGGAGTGGGCAAGACGACTGTCTCAACACTTCTTGGCATGGCACTTGCGCTCGTTCGCGAAGACCGAGTAATTGCGATCGACGCCAACCCAGACCGTGGAACACTCGCCGAGCGAATCAGCAAGTCGACCCGATTTACCGTTCGCGACGTGGTTAACCGTGCCGCGGCAATCGACGGTTTCACCGACTTTTCGACCATGGTTTCGCGAGACGTCACCAGACTCGACGTTCTAGCCTCGGATAGCGACCCAATGCTTTCTGAAGCGTTCAACGAAGGTGACTACAACGTAGTTGCCGATATGGCAGCTCGTTATTACTCAATCGTGCTGACCGACTGCGGAACCGGCATCGTTCACTCGGTCATGCGTCCAACGTTGCAGCGCGCAAACGGCTTGGTTATTGTTTCTGGCGGCTCGGTTGACGAGGCCAGGCTTGCATCAGAGACGCTGACCTGGCTCGAGGCCAACGGTTATGGCGACTTGGTGCGTAATGCGGTAGTTGCACTAAACACGGCAACTCAGGCAACCCAGTTGGTGAAGCTGAACGAGATTGAGCAACACTTCAAGTCACGCGTTCGTGCGGTTGTGAAGATTCCTTATGACGACGCGCTGGCTGCCGGCTCTGTTATCAAATTCAAAGAATTGCAAAAGGGCACTCAACAGGCGGCGCGTGAATTAGCCGCACTTGTGGTTGATGGCTTGAACAATCCAAGAATTTAGCAATGACCGTTCGTGATATTCGGCTCTTTGGAGATCCGGTTCTGAAATCACGCTGTGAAGAAATTAGGAATTTCGACAAGCAAACCGCGTCTCTCGTTGCCGATCTTCTTGACACCACAAAGATTCCGGGACGAGCAGGTGTTGCCGCACCGCAAATTGGGGTGGCGCTCAGGGCTTTCAGCTACCACGTCAACGGTGTAGTCGGCTATGTGCTCAACCCAGTGTTGGTCGAGACCTCGGGTTCTAAGCATCTGGTTGAAGAAGGGTGTCTTTCGGTTCCTGGCCTCTGGCACAAGACGCCGCGGTTTGAACACGCAAAGGTTAGCGGCTTCGATGTTGATGGCAACCAAATCGAAGTTAGTGGTTCTGGCTTGCTGGCTCAGGCACTGCAACATGAGTGCGACCACCTGGATGGCTATCTTTACCTAGATCGACTCGAGCCAGATGAGCGAAAGTTGGCAATGAAGGCGCTTCGCGAAACCGATTGGTTTATGAAGAATTAGTCGTTGGTCGAGTAAATCTCGTCAACGGCCCAAGCGAAGTCTTTAAGCACTACGTTTCGCTTTAGCTTGAGGCTAGGGGTTAGGTGACCCGATGCTTCGGTGAGTTCGGCATCGATTATGACAAACTTGCGAATCGACTCTGCGCGCGAAACCAGATTGTTGGCCTCATCGATTGCTTTCTGAATTGCTGCAAGCACCAATGGTGACTTGGCTGCCTGTGCAATCGACATGGTGTTGTCTCCACCATGGTTGGCGAGCCATATCGGAAGCATCTCAGAGTCAAGCGAGACAATTGCGCCGATGAACGGTTTCGCGTCGCCGATTACGACAACCTGGCCGATAAGTGGATTAGCTCGAAGTGGATCTTCGAGAACCGCAGGGGCAACGTTCTTTCCGCCGGCAGTCACAAGCAATTCTTTCTTTCGACCGGTGATCGCCAAAAGTCCGTCTTCATCGAGTTCGCCAATGTCGCCGGTAGCAAACCAACCGTCTTGAAGAACCTCAGCAGTCGCCGCTTCGTTTCTCCAGTAACCGCGCATGATGTTGTGTCCGCGCAGCCAGATCTCTCCGTCGTCTGCAATTTTTACTCCGGTGCCTGGCAGCGGTGTGCCGACTTTTCCGATTTTGATTCCCGCGGTTCTTGAGATGGTTGCCGGGGCAGTGGTTTCAGTCAGGCCGTATCCCTCGAGAACAATGACGCCCAGAGCCCTAAAGAAGTGGCCTAGTCGAGTTCCTAGCGGTGCCCCACCAGAAATTGCATACTGAAGACGACCGCCCATGGCTGCGCGAATTTTCTTATAAACCAGTTTGTCGAAAACGAAGTGCTGCAACTTCAACTTCGCACTCGGTCCGCCGTGGTCAAGCGACTCAGACCAAGCGACAGCCACATCTGCGGCTTTTCTAAAGATGTCACCCTTGCCGCCGGCTTCGGCCTTTTGTTCGGCAGAGTTGTAGACCTTCTCGAACACGCGAGGCACGGCAAGCAAAAATTCTGGTTTGAACGACTCGAGTGAGCTTGCCACGTTTCTTGCGTCAGGCTGATGCGTGACTCGGATTCCACCCTCTACGCACAGCACTTCGACAAAGCGGGCAAAGACGTGGGCGAGTGGCAAGAACAGAACAGTGCTGCGACCCTCGACAATTACGTCGGAAAGGTCGAGACAGGCATTTTTGCTGAGCTCAATGAAACCGCGATGCGCGAGTTCGCAGCCCTTTGGTTTTCCGGTCGTTCCCGAGGTGTAAATGATTGTCGCTAGATCGCCAATTTTCGCGGCGGTGCGACGCTGTTCGAGGGCGGTGTCAGAAATCTCTTTGCCGCGTTTCTTAAGTTCGGTGAGGCAATCGAGATCAAAGCGCATTACTAGTCGAACCAGTGGAACAGCTGCCTTAATCTGCTCGAAGCGCTCCTGGTGCTCGTCGCTCTCTGCGAATAGAGCGACCGAATCACTATTCGAGAGAATCCACTCCATTTGCGCTGCCGAAGAAGTTTCATAGATCGGAACCGAGACTGCACCGGCAAACCAAATTGCAAAGTCGAGCACTGTCCACTCATATCGAGTTCGAGACATGATTGCCACTGCCTGGCTTGGTTGAATTCCGCTAGCGATTAGGCCCTTGGCAACCAATTCGACCTCGTGCAGAAATTCTTTCGCAGAGGTAGTGGCGAAACCGTTCGAGGTCTCTTTCGCAAACAGGGCAAGGTCTGGAGTCTTTTTTGCTCGATCAACCAGCAAATCGGTGATGTTCGTATTGTCAGGAGACACAACAAGGGCTGGCATATCGAAACTACGCACTGGTCCTCCTCGACTGGCTGGTTAGGCATAACTCAAATGGCTAATAGGCCCAGTTTTTGCGGTCAAATCAAGGCTAAAATGGCTAAGTTCACGAAGGGAGCCAGCATGCACGCAATCGGCATCGACATTGGCGGCACCAAAATTGCTGGTGCACTGGTCGACGATTCTGGCCAAATTATTCGTGAGGCACGCTTGGCAACACCGGCCGGTGACGGCGACGCCATCGTGGCTGCCGTGGTCAAGTTGGTAGACGAACTGTCTGAGAATCAGAGCGTCATTGGGGTTGGTGTGGCCGCCGCCGGGTTTATTGATGCCGAACAAGCCAAAATTGTCTATGCGCCGAACTTGAGTTGGCGCAACGAGCCGTTCAAGAACAAACTCGAAGCCAAGATCAGCGTTCCTGTCATCATCGAGAACGATGCAAATGCAGCTGGATGGGCCGAATATCGCTATGGAGCGGGTCGTGGCACAAAACACATGACAATGCTGACCATTGGCACCGGTGTTGGTGGCGCTGTGATTGCCGATTCAAAAATGTTGCGCGGCGGGTTCGGAATCGCAGGTGAACTCGGTCACATGCGTGTCGTGCCAAACGGTCGTCTCTGCGGTTGCGGTGCTAACGGATGTATCGAACAGTATGGTTCGGGAACGGCGCTGCTAAGAGCCGCACGTGAACTTGCAGACTCAGACGAGGTGGCCGGAGAGCGTCTGCGCGAATTGCGGACTGCCGCAGGCGAACTGACCGGCGAACAGGTTTATCAGGCAATTCTCGAGCGCGATCCGGGGGCGCTGGCAGTGCTCAGCGAACTCGGCTCCTGGTTGGGGCAAGCGATCGCTAGCCTGACCGCGGTGCTCGACCCAGAGATGGTAGTCATTGGCGGAGGGGTAAGTGCCGCCGGAGATCTATTGCTAGAACCGATCCGTGCCGCTTTTCTGGCAAACATGCCGGCTCGAGGATTCAGGCCCGAATTGCAGATCAAAGTCGCCGAATTCGTCAACGATGCAGGCGTGGTTGGAGCAGCAGATCTCGTGCGCCTGGCCCTGTCTCAGCGGTAAAATAGACCTTCTGCCCAAGCGACCGAGAGGAAAGAAGAGATGGCCTATTTCATCTTGAAAAACCTCATTCTCGGACCGCTGTTGCGACTCATTTTTCGCCCATGGGTTCGCGGAATGGAGAACATTCCAAGCGCCGGTGCCGCAATTTTGGCCAGCAACCATCTCTCGTTTTCTGATTCGATTTTCTTGCCGTTGCAGTCTCGCCGCCCAGTGGTATTTCTGGCCAAGAGCGAATACTTCACGGGCAAGGGAATTAAGGGCGCGCTAACCCGTTGGTTCTTCAAGTCGACCGGCCAATTGCCAATTGACCGCAGCGGTGGCAAGGCATCCGAGGCTTCGCTGAACACCGGTTTGAGTGTTTTGAGCCAGGGCTTCGTGCTTGGCATTTATCCAGAAGGCACTCGCTCGCCAGACGGCAAGCTCTACCGCGGAAGAACTGGAATCGCTCGCATGGCCCTCGAGTCAAAGGTGCCGGTCATCCCGGTTGCCATGATCGACACCGAAAAAGTTCAACCGATTGGCAAGAGGCTTCCGCGAATTCGCCGAGTTGGAATTGTCGTAGGTCAACCGCTCGATTTCTCGAGATTCGACGGCATGGAGGGCGACCGAATTGTCTTGCGAGCCGTCACAGACGAAATCATGTATGAATTGGCGAAACTCAGCGGCCAAGAATATGTCGATGCTTATGCATCTTCGGTAAAAGAAAAACGCGCCAAATTGGCTCGTCAGTAATAGGCAGGAAAGCAAATGCAAGAAAAAGTTGTTGAAGTTGACCCGGCGGTTCTCGCTGGTCTCGACAACTATAAGAACCTGCCTGCAGTGCAACAGCCGGCCTGGCCAGATCAGGCTGCGCTAGAAGCAGTGCACCGTGAGCTCTCAGTTCTTCCGCCACTGGTCTTTGCCGGTGAAGTCGACATTCTGCGTTCGCGTCTCGCTCAGGCCGCATCAGGAAAGGCGTTCTTGCTTCAGGGTGGAGACTGCGCAGAAACTTTCGCCGATGCAACCGCAGATCGCATTCGCAACCGAGTAAAGACAATTTTGCAGATGGCGCTCGTGCTCACCTATGGCGCTTCAATGCCAATCATCAAGATGGGGCGCATGGCTGGGCAGTTCGCAAAGCCTCGCTCGAGTGACACCGAGACCCGCGACGGAGTAACACTTCCGGCCTACCGCGGTGACATCATCAACGGTTACGACTTCACCGAGGAATCGCGCAAACCAGATCCAAGACGTGTCTTGCAGGCATATCACACATCGGCATCGACGTTGAACCTCATCCGTGCGTTCACTCAAGGTGGCTTCGCCGACCTGCGCTCGGTGCACGAGTGGAACAAAGGCTTTGCAGACAACCCGGCGAACAAGCGCTACCTCGAATTGGCCGGCGAGATTGACCGCGCGATTGCATTCATGTCTGCCTGCGGCGCAGACTTCGAGCAACTTCGCACAACCGAGTTCTACACCTCGCACGAAGGGCTCTTGTTCGACTACGAGCGCCCAATGACGCGAATCGACTCGCGCACCGGCACCCCATACATCACAAGTGGCCACTTCATTTGGATCGGGGAGCGCACTCGCCAACTTGATCACGCCCATGTCGACTACCTATCTCGTGTACGTAACCCAATCGGCGTAAAGCTTGGACCAACCACGCAGGTTGCCGACGTCATCGAACTAATCGAAAAACTTGACCCTAATCGCGAGCCTGGTCGACTGACCTTCATCACTCGCATGGGTGCGTCAAAGATTCGCGAGGAACTGCCGAAGTTGGTCGAGGCGGTGCGTGACAGCGATGCAAACCCGTTATGGATTACCGACCCGATGCACGGCAACGGAATGACCACCAAGAACGGCTACAAGTCTCGTCGCTTCGACGACGTCATGGATGAAGTGCGTGGT
This sequence comes from Microbacteriaceae bacterium, assembly GCA_947453285.1. Lineage (GTDB taxonomy): Bacteria > Actinomycetota > Actinomycetes > Actinomycetales > Microbacteriaceae > Rhodoluna. The sequence continues at coordinate 8,959 of CANGGA010000021.1, forward strand.
TTCTTCGAAGTGCACAGAGCGGCCGGAACCTTTCCTGGCGGAATTCACATTGAGCTAACCGGTGACGACGTAGCTGAGTGTCTCGGCGGAAGCGAAATGATCGACGAGGCTTCGCTTGAGGAGCGTTACGAAAGTCTTTGCGACCCTCGCTTGAATCACATGCAATCGCTTGAGCTTGCGTTCTTGGTTGCCGAGTCGTTGGCAAACGCTAGGCGTTAGTGCGAAATCAGCGTGACGCTGTCGCCAACGTGAAGCTTGGTGCCAACTGAAGCGCTGACCTTCTTGACCTTTGCGATTCCCCAGTTGCTGCTGAGCTGGTTTGTGTCGACAATCACTCTCAAACCGAGTGATTCGAGCAAAGTCTTTGATGCGCTAATTGTTTCTCCGACAACTTTCGGCATGACCACGGTGTCTGGACCTTTGGAGACAACGAGATTTACTTCGCCGCCCTTGCCAAGTGGCTCGGTCAGCGGAACGAGTGAAATTACTTGTCCCTTTGCAATTTTGTTGTCGTATTGCTGGGAGATGTCTTTAACTTTTAGACCCGCAATTTGAATCACATTGATTGCAGTTGCCTGATCCATTCCGCCGACAACGGGGATGCTGCCGAGTGAAATTTCTAAATCAATGGCTGAACCTTCTGCAATCTGACTTCCGTCACTTCCGTCAAATGCATAGACGGTGCCAATTGGTGCCTGGTTGAACCATGAGGTGACCTGACCGACGGTGAACCCGGCCTGCAAGATTAGTGCAGTTGCTTCAACCAAAGTTTTTGAGGCGAGAGCCGGAGCGCTGACCAGCCTCGGGCCCGTCGAGATTTTTAGTGTGATGTTGCCACCCCAGAAAATTGCTCCCGGTGCTGGGTCGCTCGATATCACAAGGCCATCCGAGACTGTTTTTGAAGACTCCGCTGCGATGGTGATCTTCGCTTTGAAATCTTGAAGAGCGGTTACAGCCTCGGCCTTGGTTCTGCTGGTCAGATTAGGCATCAGATGAAAGCCGCCCGGCCCGGCGCTGAACCACCAACCTGCACCCAACCCGAGGATTACGGCAAGAACGCTTGCGGTAAGAAGCTTTAGTGCGCGATGAGATGCAAACCGCGCGGTCTGGCCCGCTGGTTGCTCATCAAAATTCAGTGCGACGGTCTCGTTGCCGGCCAATCCGCTTGCTGGCATGTCGGTTAGCACCTGGGTCTGATCTGCTGAATCATCCAAGTTGTTTAGCAGCCTGGTTTCTCTTAAGACAGCCGTTTGGCGAAGTTGCTGAGTTAGCTCGTGCGAAGGCTTGCCGGCCTTGAGGTCGTTTTTAGCTCGAATCAGAATTCGGTGCAATTCGATTGCATCGCTCGGGCGATCGCTCGGTTGCTTCGAGGTCGCCCATAAAACGATTTCATCGAGCAACTCTGGAACATTTGCATTAATCGTCGAAGGTGCAGGCACCTCGCTGTTCGCATGTTGCATCGCTACCTGCACAGCCTGTTCGCCTTGATATGGCTGTCTTCCGGTCAGTAACTCGAAGAGCATGATTCCAGCGGCGTAGATGTCGCTGCGAGCATCTGCTATTCCGCGGGAAACTAATTCTGGGCTTAGGTAGGCAACCGTGCCGACCACTGCGCCGGTCTGAGTTTGAGCCGAGATTGGACGAGCCAACCCGAAGTCGCTCAACTTAACCCGACCGTCATCAGAGAGAAGAACGTTCTCGGGTTTCAAATCGCGATGAAGAATGCCGGCGCCGTGAGCTGCAGCGAGTGCGGCGATTATTGGTTCGAATACGTCCAGCGCTCGGTTTGGCGTAAGTGCCCCAAAATCGTCTAGGGCTTGTCTAAGCGTTATTCCCGAGACATATTCCATAGCGAGAAAAACGATTTCACCGTCTTCGGCCTGGTCGAAAACGTTGACCAGGTTTGGGTGCGACAGCTGGGCAGCAATCTTGGCCTCACGAACGAATTTTTCGCGAAAGACTTTGTCGTTGGCCAGGTGTGGGTGAATTATCTTTAGAGCGACTTTGCGATCGAGACGATTATCTTCTGCGATGTAGACGGTGGCCATGCCGCCGCGAGCAATGAGTTTTTCGATTCGGTACCGCCCGTGAATCAGACGGCCGACCATGTCTGTCACTAGCTGTCCTCAAGCTGATCAAGTTCGATTAACCAATTCCATGCGCTTGGCTCCCACTTGGCATAAGCGGTCGGGTGAGCCGAAATCTGAACCGATTGTGCGGCTTCAGTCAGGGCAAGTCGCTGCCAATTTGAGATGTCTAGAAGACCGCGAGTGTCTTGGCTGGTCGGGCTTTTTGAACCCCCAAAGAATGCACGGATGGAGTAATCGGTGTTGAGAATCTGAGCTTTCGTGCCCCAGTGGGCAGATGGTCGCTGTTGAAACAGCCCAATCGAGTCGCGGTCTCCGAAGGCAATATTGCGAAGGCTTGACTCCTGCATCGCTGTTGCCAGAGCAATAACGATTCCGTAATCGCCGACCTTGAGCTCTCGGCCGATATTGATGATTTCTTGCGCGTTGACTTTCATTTCGTCGGTTAGGGGAGTAAGCCGCGGGCAATCGAGAGCGCCATGAGTGCTAGGAATAACGAGTTTCTGGCCGATGTAGATTGTCGAGTTCCAGTTGAGGCCGTTCTCAGATAAGAGCGCTTGCGGAGTGACGCCGAAAACGGCAGCAAGCTTGCTGATGGATTCTCCGGCTTTGATTTTGTGAAATCCGTGAAAAAGGCAAATTGAAGTCGGTTTGCCGATTTCGTTTCCGGAAGCCGAACTGGTTGAGCTGTCGTTTCGGGTCGAGTTAGAAGGAATATCTAAAATTTGTCCGACAAAAATCAACGAAGTGTTTGTGAGTTTGTTTGCCTTGAGCAATGCGCCTAGCGAAACCTTGTGCATCGCGGCGATTTTGGAAAGCGTTTCTCCCGC
>CANGGA010000022.1 GCA_947453285.1 Microbacteriaceae bacterium
AGCCAATTGCCGGTTATCGGTGACGCGTTCTTCAACCAGGGCGCAACCGTCTATCTCACCTTCCTGCTCGTGCCGGCACTCTGGTTTATCTTGTTCCGCACCAAGCTTGGCCTTCGCGCCCGCGCAGTAGGCGAGCACCCGCTAGCCGCTGACACCGTTGGCATCAATGTGGCTCGCACTCGCTTCTGGTGGGTCACCCTGGGTGGCGCGGTTGCCGGCCTCGGCGGCGCAGCAATCACCATCGGCAACGTCGGTGCGTTCGGTCGCGAGATGACCGGCGGCCAGGGCTTCATCGCTCTCGCAGTTGTGATTCTTGGTCGCTGGCAGCCAATGTATGTATCGCTTTCTGCGCTGCTCTTCGGGTTCGCAATCATCTTGCGCATCTGGGCAAACCAGATCAACCCGGTGATTCCGGTCGACTTCATCACGATGGTGCCTTACCTAGTGACTCTCATCGCTGTTGCCGGATTCGCCGGTCGCGTTCGCGGCCCCGCATCCAGTGGCAAGCCCTACGAAAAGAACTAAATGTCTGAGATCAACTGGCCGCAACTTCGCGAGGCTGCGATTGCGGCAATGCAGAAGTCTTATTCGCCTTATTCAAACTTTGCGGTTGGTGCCGCAGCCCTTACCGCCGATGGGCGAGTGGTCAGCGGTTGCAATATCGAGAACGCGAGCTATGGCCTCACCCTGTGCGCCGAGTGTTCTTTAATAAGTGATCTGTTGATGGGCGGCGGCGGAAAACTCGTTGCCTTCACCTGCGTCGACGCGCAGAGCAACGTCTTGATGCCTTGCGGTCGCTGCCGACAGTTGCTGGTTGAGCACGCTGCGCCGAACATGATTCTCGAAACCGTCTCTGGTTTCAAAACCATGGCAGAGGTTTTGCCAGACGCATTCACCCGAGAAGAATTGAACGGCTAATGGCAGAGTTTTCTGCAGTCGAACTAATCATTCAAAAGCGAGAGCACGGCGAACTTTCGACTGAGCAAATCAACTGGCTGATTGACGGATACACCAAGGGTTCGGTTGCCGACGAGCAGATGTCGTCGATGGCGATGGCGATTTTGCTAAACGGCATGAATCGACGCGAGATTAGCGACATGACCGCGGCAATGATTGCAAGCGGCGAACGTCTCGACTTCAGCGCGCTCAGCGTGCCAACCTCTGACAAGCATTCGACCGGTGGCGTTGGCGACAAGATCACGCTTCCGCTCGCTCCGCTGGCTTCGGTCTTTGGCGTTGCCGTGCCACAGCTTTCTGGTCGAGGTCTTGGCCACACCGGCGGAACCCTAGACAAGCTCGAGGCAATTAAGGGTTGGCGTGCAAACCTGACCAACGACGAGATGCACCGTCAGTTGGCAGAAGTCGGCGCGGTTATCTGTGCAGCCGGTTCGGGGCTGGCCCCAGCAGACAAGAAGCTTTATGCACTTCGCGACGTTACCGGCACGGTTGAGGCGATTCCGCTGATTGCCAGTTCGATCATGAGCAAGAAGCTCGCCGAGGGCACCCAGTCTCTCGTGCTCGACGTGAAGGTTGGCTCTGGCGCATTTATGAAGACCATCGAACGTGCGCGCGAACTTGCCACCACTCTGGTTCAGATTGGCCAGGATGCCGGCGTTCACACCTCTGCGCTATTGACCGACATGTCGACCCCGCTCGGTCTCAAGATCGGCAACGCACTCGAAGTCGAAGAATCAATCGAGGTGCTCGCCGGTGGTGGCCCTGCAGATGTCGTTGAGATCACTGTCGAGTTGGTTCGCGAAATGCTGCGTCTTGCCGGAAAGGGTGATGTCGACGTTGCGGCAGCTCTCAAAGACGGTCGCGCCATGGATCAGTGGCGTCGAATGATCGAGGCTCAGGGCGGAGACCTGAGTGCTCCGTTGCCGAAGGCAAAGCACTCGCACACCATCATGGCCGATGCAAGCGGAACCCTTTTGACTCTCGATGCACTTCAGGTTGGCGTTGCGTCTTGGCGTCTCGGTGCCGGTCGCGAGCGAAAAGAGGACGCGGTTCAATTTGGCGCAGGCATCGAGTTGCACGCGCAAATCGGCAACACGATTCAGGCCGGCCAGGCGTTGATGACTCTCTATACCGATGAAGAGTCGCGTTTCGAGCGTGCGTTCGAATCGCTCGAGAACTCGTTTAGCATTGGCTCTGGTTCTGTCGATCGAAAAATAGTCATCGATCGCGTTAGTTAAGGTTTGAAATGAATATCAAGAAGTTGCCAAAGATCTCGCTGCACGATCACCTTGACGGCGGACTTCGCCCACAGACCATCATCGACCTCGCCGCCGAAATTGGCCTCGAACTTCCAAGCACCGATGCCGCCGAGCTCGGTCGCTGGTTCGAGCAGTCTGCCAACAGCGGCAACCTGGTTGACTACCTAAAGACCTTCGACATTACGACTGCCGTCATGCAGACCACCCACGGATTGCAGCGAGTAGCGAAAGAATTCGTGCTCGACCTGGCCGCCGACGGCGTTATCTACGGCGAGGTTCGCTGGGCTCCAGAGCAGCACCTGCAGCAGGGGCTGACCCTCGACGAGGTTGTCGCAGCAGTGCAGGATGGCCTTGAAGAAGGCGCAGATGAAGCTGCCGACAAGGGGCACAACATTCGCACCGGTCAGCTAGTCACGGCAATGCGCCACCTAGACCGCGGCCTCGAAATCGCAGAACTTGCAGTTCGCCACCGCAACGATGGCGTGGTTGGCTTCGACATTGCCGGCCCAGAGAAGGGCTTCATGCCAAACCGCCACAAAGAGGCGTTTGACTATTTGGCGAGCGAGTTGTTTCCGGTGACCGTTCACGCTGGTGAGGCAGACGGCATCGACAGCATCAAGGATGCAATCGTCAGCGGTCGCGCACTTCGCCTAGGTCACGGTGCGCGATTGATTGAAGACGTGATGTTCAGTCGCAGCCAGGGCGAGAGCGACTTCGTCGTGCTCGGCCCGGTTGCCGAGTGGGTGCACGATCGCGGCATCGCTCTCGAGTTGAGCATCAGCTCAAACATGCAGACCGGTGTTCTCGACGACATTTATCAGCTCACCGAAGAAGACGATCACGAACTTTCGGTTGCAGATCATCCTTTTGCAGTCTTGTATGACCTTGGTTTTGCCGTCACGGTAAACACCGACAACCGATTGATGTCAAACACCACTATCTCGAAAGAGTTGCAGCTTTTGGTAGAGACCTTCGGTTATGACATCGACGACCTCGAGCAGTTTCAGCTGAACGCGGCAGATGCAACTTTTCAGACTGTCGATGCTCGTGAAGAACTCATCGAAGATATCGCCGAAGGTTTTGCCGCGCAGCGTCGCAACCTCGGCCGTTAGGCGAGCAGAGCTTTAGCCGCTACTTCGAGGCTGGCTAACTTACCGACAGCCTCGGCCGCGGTTTCGCCAACGCTCTGCAGGTAGCACTTCAATTTTGGTTCGGTTCCGCTCGGGCGAATAATCACTCGAGAGCCATCGGTGAGATCGAAACGCAAGCCGTCGGTCGGCAATAGCTTTTCGCTGCCGATGGCTAGGTCGGTGAAAGTTGCTGCGGTGCCGCCAATCTCTGCTGGCGGGTTATTGCGCAGGCGGACAACCGTGTTCGAGATGATGCTTAGGTCGGCGACTCGAATCGACACCTGCCCGGTAGCAAAGTGGCCATACTTTTCGCCAATTTCGGCAAGGCGGTCGGCGATTGTCTTGCCCTGTGCGGCAAGGCGGTTGGCTAGGTCGGCAATAACGAGTGCGGCCGAGATGCCGTCTTTGTCTGGCGTGTGGCTCGGGTCAACGCAGTAACCGAGGGCCTCTTCAAAGCCAAACAGCAACTGAGGCACCTTGCTGATCCACTTGAACCCGGTGAGGGTCTCAACGAACTCGAGACCGTTAGCCTTGGCAATCGCACCGAGGCCAGAGCAAGAAACAATCGAACAGGCGAGTGCACCACTGGCACCAGGTCGGCTAGCCATCTCATCGGCGAGCAACAGGCCAACCTGGTCTCCGGTGAGGCGCTGCCAGCCGCGCTCTGAAGGAATCGCTACCGCCAGTCGATCTGCGTCTGGGTCGTTTACCAAAATCAAATCTGCGCCTACAGCGTTGGCGGTGGCGAACGATTCATCCATGGCGCCAGGCTCTTCTGGGTTCGGAAATGCCACCGTCGGAAAGTTGCCATCGGGCTCGATTTGCGAAGCAACCACCAAAGGCTCGTTGATGCCGGCTGCGGCAAAGAGTTTGCGAGCGGTCTGCCAACCGACGCCGTGCATCGCACTATAAACAATCTTGATTTGGCTTGCGGTCGGTTCGCCAACAAGTTTGCGCGTTGCCTGAACATATTCGTTGATCAGCAGATCACCGAGCACGCCAAACGAATCTGACTTCGCAATTTCGGCAAATGTAAGGTTTGCTGCGACATTTTCGATCTCTGCCGAAATCTCACCATCGGCCGGCGAAACAATCTGGCCGCCGCCATTTGCTCCACCGAGATAAACCTTGTATCCGTTGTCGCGGGGTGGGTTGTGCGAAGCAGTGACCATCACGCCAGCCGAGAAGCCGCGCTGCTTAACCGCAAATGCCAAAACCGGAGTCGGCACGCGCTGGTCGAACAAAAATGCATCGACACCTGCGGCCGCCATGATCTCTGCGCTGTCTCGGGCAAAGACGTCGCTGTTGATGCGACCGTCGTAGCCAATGACAACGCTCGGCTTCTCGAAGTGCTTCAGCAGGTAGGCCGCTAGGCCAGCCGCGGCCTGGGCAACGAGAACGCGGTTCATGCGATTCGAGCCGGCGCCGAGCTCGCCGCGAAGCCCGGCGGTGCCGAACTCGAGGCGCTTGCCCATGCGGGCTTCGAGCGCCGAGAGGTCGCTAGAGTCAATCAGTGCGAGAAGTTCGGCGCGGGTTTCGGCGTCTGGGTCTTGATCTGCCCAGGCTTTCGCCCTCGCGAGAATCTCATCTGATTGCATTTGAATATTCGAAACTAGAACTTCACGACAATTTCGGCGAGCAGCGCGCTGATGCGAGACTCTGCGGCCTTTCCGGCAGCTAGAACTTCTTCGTGCGAAAGCGGGTGCTTCTGAATTCCTGCTGCGAGGTTGGTCATCAGCGAGACGCCGAGAATTTCCATGCCGGATTCGCGTGCTGCGATTGCTTCTAGAGCGGTCGACATGCCAACCAGGTGGCCACCCATGATCTTCACCATCTGCACCTCGGCAGGGGTTTCATAGTGTGGGCCGCGAAACTGTGCGTAGATTCCTTCATCGAGCGAAGCGTCAACCGTGCGAGCAATGTCGCGAAGTCGCTTCGAGTAGAGGTCGGTTAGGTCGACGAAGTTTGCGCCCTCGAGCGGGCTGTCAGCTGTGAGGTTGATGTGGTCGCTGATCAAAACTGGTGTGCCCTCTGGCCAGGTCTCCTTGATGCCGCCGCAGCCATTGGTTAGCACCATGATCTTGGCGCCGGTGGCCGCCGCGGTGCGAACTCCGTGCACGACTCGGCGAACTCCGTGGCCCTCGTAATAATGTGTGCGAGCACCGAGAACAAGCGCGTGCTTGCCGTTTGGCAATTTGATTGAGCGGATGGTCGGCAAGTGCCCGATAACGGTCGGAGCCGAGAAACCTGGAACCTCTGTGGCATCGATGGTGGCAACGGTCTCGCCGATTAGATCTGCCGCTTTGGCCCAACCGCTTCCGAGAGTTAGGGCGATGTCGTGCTTGGCCACGCCGGTCTTATGCGCGATAACTTCAGCAGCCTTCGCTGCTATTTCGAATGGATTCACCGTCGGGTCATTCAATGGGTTCATGCTCTCAGCCTAATTCAGCCGACTGGCTGGCAGAATGGGGGTGTGACTGAAACCACCCCAAAACCACACCACATCGTAATTATCGGCGGCGGCCCAGGCGGCTATGAGGCGGCCCTAGCCGGCACGCAACTCGGTGCCAAGGTGACGCTCATCGAACGCGATGGCATCGGCGGCAACGCGGTTTTGACAGACGTGGTTCCTTCGAAGACTCTCATTGCAACCGCAGACGCGGCGCAGTCAATTGCGCAGGCGGCCGAGTTGGGCATTCGTTTCTCAATCGAGGCCAAACAGGTTTCGCCAAAGGTTGAGATCGACCTCGCCACCGTCAACCGTCGACTTCGCGAAATCGCAGATGCGCAGTCTGGCGACATGTTGCAAAATCTCAAGGATGCCGGCGTGCGCGTCATCAACGGAACCGGTCGTCTCGACACCAACCACTTCGTAGTTGCAAAAACCGAAGATGGCAAAGAAGAGCGTCTCGAAGCCAAGACCATCATCGTTGCAGTTGGTGCAACCCCGCGTGAGCTGCCAAGCGCAAAGCCTGACAGCGATCGCATTCTCACCTGGAAGCAGCTCTACAACCTAAACGAATTGCCTGAGCACATGATCGTGGTTGGTTCTGGTGTTACCGGCGCAGAGTTCGCTTCGGCGTTCAATGGTTTGGGTTGCGAAGTCAGTTTGATTTCTTCGCGCGATATGGTTCTGCCCGGTGAAGACCAAGACGCATCACGATTGATTGAAGATGTCTTCACTCGTCGCGGAATGCACATCTACGAAAAGTCACGCGCAGAATCGGTGGTCAACAAGGGCGACCACGTTGAAGTTACTCTCGCTGATGGTCGAGTGATTTCTGGTTCGCACTGTTTGATGGCCGTCGGAGGAATTCCGAACACCGCAGGTCTCGGCCTCGAAGAGGCGCAGATTGCGATGACAGAAACCGGTCACATCGTTGCCAACAAGGTTGCTCGCACATCGCGCGCAAACGTCTATGCGGTTGGCGACTGCTCGACCGCCCTGCCGCTGGCCTCGGTTTCTGCGATGCAGGGTCGCACCGCGGTCTTTCACTCGCTTGGCGACATCGCAGCCCCAACCCACCCGCGAAACGTGGCGTCTAACGTCTTCACCTCGCCCGAGATTGCCTCGGTCGGCTGGTCTGAAGCGGCTCTGACCGAAGGCAAGGTCAACGGCTTCGTGCACAAGATTTCGTTCGACGAGAACCCGCGCGCAAAAATGCAGGGCATCGAAGACGGCTTCATCAAGCTGATCTGCTCAACCGGCGGCACCGTAATCGGTGGAGTAGTCGTCGGCCCGAAGGCTAGCGAATTGATTTACCCGATTGCGATTGCAATTGAAAACCGTTTGACCGTCGACGAGGTTGCCAAGACCTACACGGTCTATCCGTCGCTCACCGGTTCAATCACGGATGCTGCGCGTGCGCTGCACGTTCCTCAAAACTAATTTGCCGACATCCGTCGGGCCTCAAAACTAACTGACGATTATTCGAGTTCTAGCAGAACGGTTCCGGCAGGAACGGTAACTCCGACTTCGGCAGCGATCGACTTTACGACTCCGGCCTTGTGCGCGCTCATCGGCTGTTCCATCTTCATGGCCTCGAGCACGACAACCAGATCGCCCTCGGCGACTGTGTCGCCAACGGCAACCGCAATCTTCACGACGGTCGATTGCATCGGAGCCTTGATTGCGTTTCCGCTCGCACCACCGGCACTTGCTGATCCGTGTGATTTGCGCTTTGGTGCCGCACCGGCATGAGCGGTTGCTGCGCCAGCGCCGCCGCCAGCGAGCAAACGCTTCGGCAGAGAAACCTCGATGCGCTTGCCGTCAACTTCGACGACCACGTTGTTGCGTTCGGCAGCAGGTGCGCCATCGTCGTGAATGCCGTTCCAAGCTTCGATGTCGTTGTTGAACTCGGTTTCGATCCAGCGGGTGTAGATGCCGAACTTGTTCTTGGCCGCATCACCGATGAATGCCGGGTCGTTCACGATCTTGCGGTGGAATGGCAAAACGGTTGGCAAGCCCTCGACCTGCATCTCTTCGAGTGCGCGACGCGAGCGGGCGAGTGCCTCTTCGCGAGTTGAACCGGTAACGATTAGCTTCGCCACCATCGAGTCGAATGAGCCGCTGATCTCGTCGCCTGACTCAACGCCGGTGTCGACGCGAACCCCAGGGCCGCTAGGAGCCTTGAATAGCTTGACCGGCCCGGGAGCAGGCATGAAGTTGCGGCCGGCATCCTCGCCATTGATTCTGAACTCGAAGCTGTGACCCTTGATCTCTGGGTCGGCATAGTCGAGCACGCCGCCCTCTGCCAAACGGAACTGCTCACGAACTAGATCGAGACCGGTGACCTCTTCTGAGACAGGGTGCTCAACCTGAAGTCGGGTGTTGACCTCGAGAAACGAGATGGTGCCGTCTTGAGCAACCAAGAATTCACAGGTGCCGGCACCCTGGTAGCCAACCTCTTTCAAGATTGCCTTCGAAGAATCGTAGAGTCGCTTGATTTGGTCTTCGGTCAAGAACGGGGCAGGAGCCTCTTCGACCAACTTCTGGTGACGACGCTGCAGCGAGCAGTCGCGAGTTGAAACCACAACCACGTTGCCGTGTGCATCGGCAAGACACTGAGTCTCAACGTGACGAGGCTTCTCAAGATATTTTTCGACGAAACATTCGCCGCGACCGAAGGCTGCGATTGCCTCGCGAGTTGCCGACTCAAAAAGTTCAGCTACTTCTTCTTGCTTGTATGCAACCTTGATGCCGCGGCCACCGCCACCGAACGCTGCCTTGATGGCAACAGGCAATCCGTGCTTTGAAACAAACTCAAGAACTTCTTCTGCGCCAGCAACCGGATTAATGGTTCCCGGTGCAAGTGGTGCGCCGACCTTCTCGGCAACGTGACGAGCAGAAACCTTATCGCCAAGCTGCTCGATTGCCTTAGGCGATGGGCCGATCCAAAGCAGGCCAGCAGCGATAACCGCGCGAGCGAAATCGGCGTTTTCGGCCAAGAAGCCATAACCGGGGTGAACCGCATCTGCGCCAGACTTGCGGGCAACATCGATGATCTTCTCGATAACCAGGTAGGTCTCTGGGCCGGTGGTGCCATGAAGGGCATAGGCCTCATCGGCGAGCTTCACGTGCATTGCGTCGCGGTCTTGATCTGCATAAACAGCAACCGACTGAATGCCGGCGTCCTTTGCCGCGCGAGCAATGCGAACGGCGATTTCGCCACGGTTGGCGATCAGAACTTTGGTGATTTTCTTGGCTGCTGCGGTCATAGAAACTAAGCCTATTGACTAAAAAGGGGCTTAATTGCGGTTCCAGAGGCTCGAATATTCGACCCCGAGCTGAATGACCAGGTCGCGCAGGGTCGGCAGGCTCAGCCCGATAACGCAGTGCGGGTCACCTTCAATTGCACGGATGAACGCCCCGCCGAGGCTATCGATCGTGAACGCGCCGGCCACCTTGAGCGGCTCCCCGGTTGCCACATAGGCGTCAATCTCGGCATCGCTCAGGTCGGCAAAGTGAACGATCGTGTGGGCGGTGCGGCCAGCTGCCGGCGGCAACACGCCCTCTTGAGGGTTGCGGTTGTCGATGACCCAGTGCCCAGAGTGCAGAACGCCGGCTCGGCCGCGCATCTGCTTCCAGCGCTCGCGGGCGACCTCGGGGTCGTGCGGCTTGCCGAGCGACTGGCCGTCGAACTCGAGCGACGAGTCGCAGCCGATGATGAGTTTGCCGGCGGCACCCGTGTGGTTCAAAACCGCCTCGGACTTTGCCTTGGCAAGCACATGAACCATGTCTGCCGTGTTGGCAATCAAACCCATCGACTCGGCTCTTGCGGCAACGGCATCTTCATCGACGCCTGGTGCGATGGTGATTGGTTCGATTCCGGCGTTGCGCAGCAAAGTCAGTCGCGCGGGTGAAGTGCTTGCCAGAACCAATTGAGTCATGAAAATACTCTGGCACACTTGTCTAGTGAATAAAGACACCAATTGGCTAGGTCGCGTGCTAGAACTCGACATCGAAAAAGTTGCCCACGGCGGAATCTTCGTGGCACGACACGATGGGCGAGTGGTCTTCGTGTCACACGTGCTTCCGGGTGAGAAAGTTCGCGCAATGGTCTATGAAGATCGCGGCGGAGCCTTCTGCCGAGCAGAACCTCAAGAAATCTTGGTGGCTTCACCAGACCGAGTCGAACACGTCTGGGATCAAGCCGGAGTCGGTGGCGCAGGTGGCGCGGAGTTCGGTCACATCACTCTTTCGCGACAGCGCGAACTAAAGGCAGACGTTCTCGAAGAAGCGCTCTCGCGCATGGCCGGCATCGAACGTCGCGTTGAAGTCGAAGCCGTCGAAGGCGACGACGAACGCAACGGCCTCGGCTATCGCACTCGCGTGCAGCTTCACGTAAACGAATTCGGCGACGCCGGGCCATACATGGAACGCAGCCACGACGTTGTGCTGGTTCGTGACTTGCCACTTGCCATCGAAGAAATCCGTGAAGTTGGCATTCACTCGAAGAACTGGTCTGGCGTAAAGAAGATCGACATCTCGGCATCGAACACCGGGCAGATGCAGTGGAAGGTTGACGACAAACTCAAGGGTGACGAGCGTCTCGTTGAGCGCGCTGCCGGCCGCACCTTCAGAATTTCGGGCGGCGGTTTTTGGCAGGTGCACCGCAAGGCGGCAGACCTGCTCGCCAAGACCGTGCTCGACATGATCGACAACGCGGGTTTCAACAAGAACGCAAACAACCTAGACCTCTATGGCGGCGTGGGCTTGTTCGCGAGCGCTCTAGCCACCCGCTTCGGCAACGAGACTCGCGTAACGACCGTCGAGGCTTTCAAGCGCGCAACCGAAGACGCAACCTTGAACATCGCAGACATGCCAAAGGCAAAGGCGGTGTGCGCTCAGGTCGACCGTTTCTTGCAAGACCAGCAGCGTGCGGCCGCTCAGGGCGCTTCATTCAAGGATGCCACCGTCGTGCTCGACCCACCTCGCGCGGGTGCCGGCGCAAAGGTCACCGGCCTGCTCGTTGAGCTTGCGCCACAACACATTGTTTATGTGGCCTGCGACCCGGTCGCTCTAGCTCGAGACCTCAAGGCGCTTTTGGCCGGGGGTTACGAGATCGCTGAAATCAGGGCCTTTGACCTGTTTCCGCACACTCATCACCTAGAAACCGTGGTCTCGCTGGTTCGAAAGTAACAACTCGACACCAAGGCGCTGATGCTCGGCTCGCTGTCTCAGTCAGCGTTTAGAGTTTCTAGAGATGTTTATGCAACATGCACCAGTGCCGACGCCAATCGCTCAAGATCGCGTCGAAATTTTGCTTTCCAAGGTCTATTCGGTTGCCTCTTTCTCATTAGCAATCGAGATGATCAGCAACGCGGCACAGCAGTTCAACTATTTGAATGGCTTTTGGTTCTTCGCATCACTTTCAATCTTGGCTGCCGCTCAAGTCGGTGCGGTGGTTGGAGCGTTTGCATTAGGACACATGAAGTTTTGGTATCGCGCAATCTACTTTGTAACGCTGGCAATCTTGGTTGCCTGGCCACTTCAGGTTAAAGCTGCGAGCGACCTAGGTGCCGGCTTCAAACCTTGGATCTGGTGGGCGGTCGGTTTCGCTTCTCTTTCTGCAATCGGTGCTTTCAAGCGCAATCGAGGTTTGGCAGCCTTAGTTGTGATGCCGACGATTTGGGTTTTTGTTCGAACGTCAGCCTGGGGTGGCAGCGCAACTTTGGGCAGCGCGATTGAAGACTCACTCTATGCTTTCTTTTTTGCTTTCGCGCTCGCGGTTTTAGTTCTGTTGCTTCGACAAAGATCTCAAGAGGTCGACAACGAGTATGCCGCCTACTTTCAGAGCAGATTTGAGCGCGCCTTTCTCGATGTCATTCAGCGCGAACGAAGCAAAATAAATTCAATCGTGCACGACCGCGTTGTTCGCGCACTCGACGAGGCAGCGCAGGCAGAAACTGTTGCCCAGCGATCTCAGGCGGCAACGGCCGCAGAAGATGCGATCGGCCGTCTCGAGAGAGAAGCCGCCCGCGACCCGATGTCGCTCGAAACCGTTGGCTCCAGA
>CANGGA010000023.1 GCA_947453285.1 Microbacteriaceae bacterium
CCTATCGGCAGATCGCTCAGGTCTACTTCGAACCCAGCTGGTGCCTCAAAGACAGGAAACTCGGTAGGCAACGAGAGTGGCTCTGGCATGCGGATTGGTTCTGCAACCGGCTGGGCAATCGGTTGAGGCACCTGGCCGACCACTGAACCTGAAACCTGAGGCTGTGACCCGACCGGCTTGAGTTCGAAAAATTTCGGCTTCTCTTGATTCGAAGTCACCGGCTGCAAATCAACTGGCGCGGCAACCGGCTTCGGCGTTGAAACCTCATATTCGTCTGGGTCAAAAAAGGCGCTAGGCATTTAGAGCTCGATATAGCTTGTGTTTGTTGATGTATTGCACGACACCATCAGGAACCAGATACCAAACTGGTTCACCATTGCTTGCGCGGCTGCGAATGTCAGTAGACGAAATCGAAAGCGCAGGCACCTCTAGAACTTCGATAGCACCAGCTGGTGCGCTGGTTGGCAACTGCATCGCATGACCAGGTCGAGTCACCGCTACAAACTTGGCGGCATCCCAGAGTTGTTCAACGTCTTTCCAAGCGAGAATCTGGGTTATAGCGTCTGCACCCGTGATGAAGAAAAGCTCGGCGTCTGGAAACGCCTGCTGAATATCGTGCAAAGTATCGACCGTATAAGTTGGTCCATCGCGATCGATGTCGACGCGGCTGACGTTGAAGCGCGGGTTAGACGCGGTTGCAATGACCGTCATTAGGTAACGGTCTTCTGAGTTGGAAACCTTTGATTTTTGCCAAGGCTCACCGGTTGGCACGAAGATCACCTGATCCAGGTTGAATGCGGCAGCGACCTCACTGGCCGCAACCAAGTGTCCGTGGTGAATAGGGTCGAAGGTTCCACCCATTACACCCAGTCGAAGTTTGGCCATAAAAACCTATATCGCCGAAAGGGCTTAGTGGTGACCTTCTGAGTGGCTCTGCTTGTGGTCGTGGCGGTTAGCTACGTCGCGGTAGCTCCAGGTTACGAAACCGAGCAGCAAGAAAACTGACAAGGCAATGATGCCGAAAACGAAAGAAGGGAATGGCAGCGTAACGCCAGTTGATTCTGCAGCAAACTTAAGCATTTTTCTCCTAATGACTTCTCGTCAAGACTACCTTAGGCGCGGGTTTGACCGGCCCCGCGAACTAGCCATTTGGTGCTGGTTAGCTCGAGGATGCCCATTGGACCGCGGGCGTGGAGCTTCTGGGTCGATATTCCAACCTCGGCTCCGAAACCGAACTCTCCCCCATCCGTGAATCGAGTCGAGGCGTTGACCATGACGGTCGAGGCATCTACCTCGGCCAAGAAGCGCTCGGCGTTCTCGACGTTTTCGGTGATGATCGACTCGGTGTGCTTGGTTCCATACCGTGCAATGTGCTCGAGAGCCTCATCGAGACTCGAGACAACCCTTACGGCTAGGTCTAGATCGTGATATTCGGCCTTCCAGTCTTCCTCGGTTGCCGGCACCGCCTTTTCGAAGATGCTCTGGGTTTGGTCGTCACCATGAATGACCACGTTCGATGCCGAGAGGCGATTTAGCACCTCAGGAAGAATGCGCTCGACCGCGTTCTGGTGAATCAATAGGGTTTCGACAGCATTGCAAACACTTGGGCGCTGAACCTTGGCATTGTGCAAGATTTCGACAGACCAGTCGAGGCGAGCGGTCTCGTCGATAAAGATGTGAACAACGCCGTCGCCGGTTTGAATTACAGGCACCTTAGATTCGTTGACAACAGCCTGGATGAGTCCGGCTCCACCTCGAGGAATCAAAACGTCAATCAGGCCAACCGCCTTCATCATCTCTTGACCGCCTTCGCGGCCGAACTCGTCGAGAGTGTGCACGGCATCGGCGCTCAAGCCCGCAAGCGAAAGTGCGTCTTGCAGCAGTTTGACCAACACTTCGTTGCTACTTTGTGCATCGCGACCGCCTCGAAGCACAACTGCGTTGCCACTCTTAATTGCAAGCACTGCGATGTCGATGGTTACGTTTGGCCTTGCTTCGTAAATTACGCCAATCACACCCAACGGAACGCGCACCTGAGTGAGTCGCAATCCATTAGGCAACGTCATTCCGCGAAGCACATCTCCAATTGGATCTGGCAATGTGGTGATCTTGCTTACAGAACTCGAAATCGCTGCAATTCGTTTTGCATCGAGGCGAATACGATCTTGAGTGCTTGCAGTCATGTCGCCGGCTTGGCCGCGCTCAAGATCTTTGGCGTTAGCAGCAATAATTTCGTCGGTGCGCTCAAGCAGCAAAGAGGCAATGTTATGCATAACCAGAGTGCGCTGCGCCGAGCTCGCCTGTGCCAATTCGACCGAAGCTGCCTTGACCAAAGTCATTTTGTCGATTGCAGTAGTCACGGCTATCCCTTCGCCTCGAACCAAGTTCCTACATTTTCGCCAAGCAAGGCCTCGGAAACTAAATCTGAACTAGTCAGCAAGACCGCGACGCCTTCTTCGTTTGCCGTCTTCGCCGCCGAAACCTTGGTGACCGCCCCGCCGGTGCCAACACTGCTTCCCGAACCGCCGATTTCAACACTTGCTAGGTCGTCTTCGAAGGCAACCGACTCGATGCGCTTGGCACCCGGCTTGGTTGGTGGCATGTCATAGAGGGCATCCACGTCAGAAAGCAACACCAGAGCGTCGGCATCAACCAGAACAGCGACAAGTGCGGCAAGCCTGTCGTTATCGCCAAAGCGAATCTCGGCGGTGGCCACGGTGTCGTTTTCATTCACAATCGGAATCACCCGAAGCGAGACCAGTCTTTCCATAGCTCGCTTTGCATTCTCGCGAGTCTCTGCTGCCTCTAGATCGCCCGCGGTAAGAAGAACCTGGCCGGCAATCAAGCCATAACGTTCGAGGCTCGTTTGGTAGCGCGAAATGAGGCGCCCCTGCCCTACCGATGCGAGTGCCTGGGATGTTGCCAAGTCGTCGGGTTTTATCTCGAGACCGAGAAGAGGAATCGCGGTGGCGATTGCGCCAGAGGTGACGAGAATAACTTCTTGACCGCGCTGATGCGCAGCCGCGAGAGCATCGACCAGCTTTTCGATTTTGTGTTCGTTGGCTCCGCTGATTGACGAAGAACCGACTTTAACCACAACGCGCTTCGCAGAAGGCAGTGCTGAACGATTTTGCAAGACCATTAGTCCTCCTGCTCGCTTGCCTCGCTGCGATCTTCGTATGGGCTCGCAACCACTGGATTCTCTGGCTTGAAGTCAGAAGGCTTCGACCAAATTCCGGCCTTGCGCTCTTTTTCCATCTCCGCGCGAATTTCAGCTTTGCGATCCATGCGCTCTTTATATGCTTCGCGACGGTCGTTGGTGGTTCGACGAGGGTTCTGGTCGATTCGAATGTCTTCGCCGCGACGACCACCGATGAGTTCGCCGGCACTCGCAATCGAAGGCTCCCAGTCGAAGAGAACTCCCTGGCCAGGGCCAATCACAACTGTTGAACCGGCAACAGCGCCGGCCTTGAAAAGCGCTTCTTCGATTCCAATTTTGAAAAGACGATCTCCGAGGTAACCAACTGCCTCGTCGTTGCCAAACTGAGTTTGAGCAACCCAACGCTCAGGCTTGACGCCGAGAATTCTGAAGAATTCACCTTCGTGAGAGTTCTCCTTGGTAACGGTGAACTTGCTCTCATCACGACGCGATTGCATCAAGGTGATTCGCGGACGAACCGGCGCGATTGCCGCCTTGGTCTTTCGCTCCTGCTCGACCAACTGAGCCAGCGCAAAGTTGAGCTCTCGCAGACCCTCGTGACTCGCAGCAGAAACGATGAAAACGCGGTAGCCGCGAGCTTCAAGTTCTGGCTTCACGAACTCGGCCAACTCTCGAGCATCTGGCACGTCGGCCTTATTTAGCGCAATAAGTTGTGGGCGTTCGGTTAGTGGCAACTCGCCTTCGGGAACCTGGTATTCCTTTAGCTCGTGCAAAATCTTGTCTAGATCGGTAATCGGGTCGCGCTGCGGCTCGAGAGTCGCACAATCGATTACGTGCAGCAATGCCGAACAGCGCTCGACGTGACGCAAGAACTGAAGTCCGAGACCCTTGCCCTCGCTGGCACCCTCGATTAGTCCGGGAACATCGGCAATCACGTATCGGGTCTGCTCGGCCTGAACCACTCCGAGATTCGGGTGCAAGGTGGTGAATGGGTAATCGGCAATCTTTGGACGCGCTGCCGACATCGAAGCAATAAGACTCGACTTGCCAGCACTCGGATAGCCAACCAGTGCAACGTCGGCAACTGTCTTGAGTTCAAGAATTACATCGCCCTGCCAACCGGGAACACCGAGAAGTGCGAAACCCGGTGCCTTGCGCTTAGAACTCGAAAGGGCTGCGTTTCCCTTGCCACCCATGCCACCTTCGGCGACAACTAGCTCCATGCCTGGTTCGAGCAGATCTGCAATGAACTCACCGTTGGCATTTTTTACTACGGTGCCGATCGGAACCGGGAGTTTTACGTCTGCCCCGGTTGCACCGTTGCGAAAATCTCCGGCGCCGTCGCCACCGTCGCCACCGCTGCGGTGCGGGTGAAAGTGATACTCAAGCAGAGTTGTTGTGTTCGGGTCTGCGATAAGCGAAATGGTTCCACCGTTGCCACCATCGGCGCCATCAGGACCGGCTAGTGGTTTGAACTTCTCACGGTGAACTGAAACACAACCATCACCACCGTTTCCGGCGCGCAGATGAAGGGTCACTTGATCAACGAATGTAACCATGATTCCCTCCTAAATCGTTTTGCTTGAGAAACAGCAAAGGCGAGCCAAAGGCTCGCCTCGCTGAGAGTTTTGTTAGTTAAGCAGCAACAACAATGTTGACTACGCGACGGCCACCCTTGGTTCCGAACTGAACTGCACCAGCAGCTAGTGCGAACAAAGTGTCGTCTTTGCCCTTGCCCACGTTTACACCTGGGTGAAAGTGAGTTCCGCGCTGACGAACAATAATTTCGCCTGCGTTTACTTCTTGACCTGCGTAGCGCTTAACGCCAAGACGCTGTGCGTTTGAATCGCGACCGTTTCGGGTCGAGCTAACACCTTTTTTGGAAGCCATTTTGGGTCAGTCCTTTACTTAATCTCGGTGACCTTGACACGGGTTAGCTCCGCACGGAAACCCATGCGACGCTTGAAACCGGTCTTGTTCTTGTAGTGCTGGATGATGATCTTTGGGCCACGAAGGTCGCCGATTACCTCAGCGGTAACCTTCACCTTTGCCAAAGCTGCTGCGTCTGAAGTGACCTTGTCACCGTCGACGAGCAAAAGTACTGGAAGCTCGATCTTGCCGCTGCCGTCTTGCTTGATACGGTCGAGCGTAACGATGGTGCCGACTGACACCTTCTCTTGGCGTCCGCCTGCGCGGACTACTGCGTAAACCACAGATCTACCCTTTGTTCAAAGAATTGAATTAAGTTGCATTCGCGAAAAACTCAGCGGGCAACGAGGTTCTAGTTTAGCCACCATTTAGGCGATGGTCAAACCTATTTGCCCTCGAATTCGCCTTTTTGCTAGCGACCACGTCGGCTTCGAGGCTTGCGACGCCCCTGGCCTGGAGCCTTTGGCTCTGGAAGAGCCTCCAGCACTGATTCGAGCAAATCATTGGCCTCGGCAGGTGCGGCGGCACCCGAGTCGGCTGAATCCTTGATGACCGGAGCCACAATCGGGCTCGGCTCACCCGCAGCTTCGTGAGCTGCCACGGTTGAAGCTGCAATTTTGGTGATGGCGTTGCCTAGTTCGACGGCACGCTCAGGCGTAACCACCTTGGCAACTTCAGGCTTCTTGTCGCGGTTCTTCTGCTTGCCACCCTGCTGCTTTTGTGGGCGAGAGTCTTCGCCGACGTGCTGCTTCGAGCGCATGATTGGCTCGTGGTGAACGATTACACCGCGAGAGGCACAGGCCTCACAAGGCTCGCTGAATGCCTCGAGCAAACCGATGCCGAGCTTCTTTCGAGTCATCTGCACCAAACCGAGTGAAGTCACTTCGGCAACCTGGTGCTTGGTGCGGTCGCGACTCAAACACTCGATGAGTCGACGAAGAACAAGATCTCGGTTCGATTCGAGAACCATGTCGATGAAGTCGATGACGATGATTCCACCGATATCGCGAAGACGCATTTGTCGAA
Organism: Microbacteriaceae bacterium; assembly: GCA_947453285.1. Taxonomy (GTDB): domain Bacteria; phylum Actinomycetota; class Actinomycetes; order Actinomycetales; family Microbacteriaceae; genus Rhodoluna. Next base: position 6,116 of record CANGGA010000023.1, read on the forward strand.
CAATTTCTTCGGCAGCTTCGAGGTTGTTTTTGGTGACCGTCTCCTCGAGGTTTCCACCGGAGCCAACAAACTTTCCGGTGTTGACGTCGACGACCGTCATTGCTTCGGTGCGGTCGATAACGAGCGAACCACCGCTTGGCAGATAAACCTTGCGGTCAAGCGCCTTGGCAATTTGCTCGCCGATTCTAAATTCGTCAAAGATGTCTTTGTCGCCTTTATAGGTTTCGACGCGCTCAAGTAGGTCAGGCGCAACACCCTGTAAGTATTCGCTAATCACTTGGTGTGCGTCGTCACCAGAGATGACCATCTTCTGAAAGTCTTCGTTGAAAACATCGCGAACGATTTTCACGAGCAAGTCAGGCTCACTGTGCAGTAGCGAAGGAGCGTTGCCCTTCTCGACCTTCTTCTCAATGTCAGCCCACTGCTCTTGCAAACGCTGAACGTCGAGAGTCAGCTGCTCCTCGGTTGCGCCTTCTGCAGCGGTGCGAACGATCACACCAGCATCTTCAGGCAATATCTCTTTCAAGATTTTCTTCAAGCGAGTGCGCTCAGATTCTGGCAACTTGCGCGAGATTCCGTTCATCGAACCGTTTGGCACGTATACCAAGTAGCGGCCAGGCAGTGATACCTGTGAGGTCAGACGAGCACCCTTTTGGCCCACTGGGTCTTTGGTTACCTGAACTAGAACAGTGTCACCGCTCTTTAGCGCAAGCTCAATGCGGCGCGGCTGGTTGCCTGTCTCGGCAAGTTCCCAATCGACTTCGCCCGAGTAAAGCACAGCGTTGCGTCCGCGGCCGATGTCGACGAAGGCAGCCTCCATCGAAGGCAAAACGTTTTGCACTTTGCCCAGATAGACGTTTCCGATAAGTGACGCCTCTGAAGCCTTGGCAACGTAGTGTTCGACAAGAATCTTGTCTTCGAGAACACCGAGTTGAATCTTGCCGTCTTTCGAGCGAACGATCATGGTGCGATCGACAGCCTCGCGACGAGCCAAGAATTCTGATTCGGTGATCGTGTTGCTGCGACGGCGCCCTGCATCGCGACCATCGCGGCGTCGCTGCTTCTTTGCCTCTAGACGAGTCGAACCCTTGATGCGAGTTGGCTCATTGCTTGGCTCTTTTGGTTCGCGCGGTGTGCGCACCTTAACCACGGTGTTTGGCGGAAGCTGTTCACCTTCGGCAATTTCGCCCTCGCGGCGGCGTGAACGACGACGCACGTGAGTCTCGCCATTGGCATCGGTGTTCGACTTCTTGTCTTCAACCGGGCGTCCGCGCTTCTTGTCGATAACCGGAGTCGGAAGATCTGGCGCCATGAAAAGCATTGAGGTCGCAGTTACAGCAACCGGAGCCACAGTCTTTGCCTCGCCCTTTGGCTCGACGACCTTCTTTGCAGGAGCCTTCTTTGCAGCGGGCTTCTTTTCGGTTGACTTTTCGGCCGCTGGCGCAGCGCTGGCTTTGGTCTCGGTTTTCGCAGCAGCCGGCTTGGCCCCAGGCTTCTTGGCCACAGCCTTCTTTTCTGAAGGCTTCTTGTCTTCAACCTTTTTGGCTACTGGCTTCTTGGCCGCAGCTTTTTTTGCTGTCGTAGGTTCGACTGAATCTGAATTTTCTTTCACCATTTCTGGTGCACTCCAAGCTGTTTCTCTCTCGGGCCACACTCACCGAGTTCGAAACCTAAAAACTATGTTGATCACGTTTGTGAACAACCAAACCTTTTCGAGTCATTTCTTTGTGGCGCCTTCTGCCCGATGGGTCTTATGCGGCAATCTCACGGATGCTCGAGAAATCTGCGTCACCGAAGCGTGTGGGCTAAGGCAACTGCTTTCTAGTATGCCAGCGATGACCGCAAAAGTCAGTAGGCGCGGGCTTAGACTGGCCATATGAGCAGTGAAATGACAGCAAAAGCCCCTAAAACAGAAGCCTCTGCGCCGTTGGCCTGGCTTCTGATTATTGGCGGAATCGTCGGCTGGATTGCCTCATTCTTGCTGACTCTGGAGCGTTTTCACGTTGCCGCAGACCCAAACGCCACTCTCAGTTGCGATGTGGCCAGCTTTATTTCGTGCAAGTCGGTGATGTTGAGCCCTGAGGCAAAGATGTTCGGGTTTCCAAATCCATTGCTCGGTCTCGCCACCTTCGTCGCCCCGATTGCGGTCGGCGTTGCAATTTTGGCAGGGGCGAAATTCGCAAACTGGTTCTGGCAACTATTCTTCGCCGGCAACGTTTTGGCTTTTGGTTGGGTGATTTATCTCTCGAACACTGCGATTTATGACATCGGCGCACTCTGCCCTTATTGCATGGTTGCTTGGGCAGCGGTTATTCCGATGTTCTGGCAGCTTTTCGCACATGGAGCCCGTGAGGGCTACCTGCCGATGCCGGCAAACTCGATCGACTTCTTCTTCAAGTTTTATGACTGGGCTTGGCTAGTTGCTCTCTTGACCGCACTTGCGATTGCACTAGAAATTGCGATTCGCTTCTGGACTCTTTGGTTGCAGTTCTTTCACATCGCCTAGGCGAAGTGAGTTTTTAGAACCAGAGCGCGAGTTCGCGAGATGCAGACTCCGGCGAGTCTGATCCGTGCACGAGATTTTGTTGAACCTTGAGACCCCAGTCGCGACCCAAATCGCCACGGATGGTGCCGGGTGCAGCTGCGGTCGGATCCGTTGCGCCAGCGAGCGAACGGAAGCCCTCAATCACTCGGTGACCCTCGACGCAGAGCGCAACGACATCGCCGCTCGCCATGAAGTCAACCAACGGTTCGAAAAACGGCTTGCCTTCGTGTTCTGCGTAGTGCTCGTGCAACAACTCACGACCAGGTGTGAACTTGTTCATCGCAACGATGCGGTAGCCCTTTGCCTCAATTCGGCGAATGACTTCACCGATTAGGTTTCTCTCGACTGCGTCTGGCTTGATTAGTACCAAAGTCTGCTGAGTCATTTTTGGCTCCTACTTCTCGTCGATTTCGATTTCGAAAACTTCAACGTTCTCAGTCTGCCCGAGACCGCCGTTTGCTCGCTCGAAGGCAAGCCTTGCTTTATCAATAGTTCCGCCGGCGATCATTGCCCAGGCATACATGCAGGCAAACACGCCGCCGATGTAGAACATGGCGACTAGCCAGAACCCGATGCCGATAATGGCCGCCTGAAGCACCCAGCCGAAGGCGTAACTGCCCTTGCGGCCAAGCACGGCTGGGGTAGCGATCAACAAGAACGAAAGGGTTAGCCCGACCGCCCAAACCACGGGGCCATCAGCAACCTTTAGGCCGAACCCGGCCAAAGTTGCAAAGAACACGATGAACGCCTCGAACGCCATCAAGATTGAGGCAAGCATGCGCTTGATTGATTTACTCTTCATCTTCAACTTTCAACTGGATGTTCTTCAAGACGTCGCCGACCAAAGTGATTGAACCGGTGACCACAATCGCACCGTCTTCGGCGACAAGCTCTTTGGCGAGTTCGAGCGCGGAGTGCGGGCCACTTGCCGAGCGAACTCTATTAGCTCCAAAAATTTCAACTGCGAGCTTTTCAAGTTCATGAACTTCAATCGCTCGCGGAGATGTCGACTTCGTCACCACAAATGTTTCTGCTGTTTCGTTAAGTGCCTCGAGCAATCCGTGGGCGTCTTTGTCATTCAAAATCGAAATGACCGCGACGGTCTTTGGCGCTTTGAAAGTCTTTTTCATTGCGCGAGCAAGTGATGCCGCTCCCCCGGGATTATGTGCGGCATCGAGAATGGTGAGCGGCTTGCGCGAGACCACCTGAAGTCGACCGGGTGAAGTTGAGTCTGCGATTGCGACTCGCAAGACATCGTCGAACAAACGATTGCTGGCTCCAAAGAAAGCCTCGACAGCGCTAATCGCAAGGGCTGCGTTCTCTGCCTGATATTCGCCGTGCAACGGCAAAAACAATTCGCGATAGTCGCTCGTCAAAGTCTTTACCGAGAAACGCTGACCGGCGACATCTGGAACCACATCGAGCACCTCGAAGTCGCGACCATACACCGCGATGCGTTCAGCAATCTCTGCTGACTTTTGCTCAAGCACTGCAAGCGCCTCTGCCGGCTGCTCGCTCGAAACCACAATTGCGCCCGGCTTGATGATTCCCGACTTTGTCTTGGCGATCTCGGCAACCGTGTTGCCCAGTCGCTCGGCGTGATCAATCGAGATCGGAGTGAACACCGCCACGTCGCCGTCGGCGACGTTGGTCGAATCCCATTCGCCACCCATGCCGACCTCTAGCACCAAAACGTCAACCGGCGCGTCGGCAAAGACCGCAAAGCCAAGCACCGCAAGGGCTTCGAAGAAGGTGAGCTTGGTGTCGCCAGCAGCAATCAGCTCGGCATCGACCATGTCGAGAATCGGCTCGATGTCTGCCCAAACCTCGGCCAGCTGCTGGTCGCCTACCGGCTCGCCATCGATTGCCATTCGCTCGTTTAGGCGAACGAGGTGAGGGCTGGTGAAACGACCCGTGCGCAAACCGAGTTCGCGCAAGATGCGCTCAATGATTCTGGTGGTCGTGGTCTTGCCGTTGGTTCCGGTGACGTGAATCACGCGATAAGACTTTTGCGGGTCGCCGAGAAGCTCAACCGCGCGGCGTGTCGGCTCGAGTCGCGGTCGCAGCTTGTTTTCTGGAATTCGAGTTAGCAGCGCATCCATGACCTCATCGGCCTTGGTTGCCCAATATGACTCTGTGCTCATCGATTCCTAGAGTTTCGCAACTGCGATTTCGATTGACTGACCATCGCCAACTTCAACCGTGTTTTTCGCGACGCCAACAGTTGCGGTTAGCTCGAGTGAAAGGGTTTCGCCCTTGATCAATTCGGCGTGATTGTGAACTGCCTCGATGACGCTCTCGTCTGCAATCAGAGTCAAAGCGATGCGATCGCTGACTTCGAAGCCGGCATCTTTTCGTGCCTGCTGCACACCACGGATGACATCTCGCGCGAGCCCCTCTGCTGCAAGAGCCGGAGTTACCTTGCCATCGAGAATTACGAAGCCACCGTTCGACAATATTCCTATGAACTCGGTCTTCTCAACTTCGTCAACGCCTTCGGTCATATCTGCAACCAAATCGATTTCAAATTCGCCAACCTCAAGTTCAACACCACCGGCTACGACGACGCCGTCGGTCTCGCTCCAGTCGCCAGACTTCGCTGCCTGAATAACCGCTTGAACCGACTTGCCGATTCGCGGACCAGCTGCGCGAGAGTTAACGGTGAGTCGTTTGACAACACCGAACTCGGTTGTCGAGTCGAGCGAGAGTTCGATTAGTTTCACCTGCTTGACGTTTAGTTCGTCTGCGATGATGTCTGCAAAATCTTCGAGTGCAGAAACGTTCTTGGTAACCACATTCAAGGTGGCAAGTGGCAAGCGAACGCGCAATCCGTTTAGCTTGCGAAGGCTCTGGGCCACCGATGCGACGGTGCGAACTTCGTCCATTGCCTCGGCCAATTTGCGGTCTGCAGGCACGAGAACCGCTTCAGGCCAGCACTCAAGATGAACGCTGCGACCGCCGGTTAGTCCGCGCCAAATCTCGTCGGTGACCATGGGTGCCAGCGGCGCA
>CANGGA010000024.1 GCA_947453285.1 Microbacteriaceae bacterium
GAGTTGTACCACCGAATTTGCCCAAGTCAGGCTTTCCGCTCGTAACCCAAGCATCCCATTCGGCCTGAGTTAGCTTCTTGGTCGAAACTTTCGGACTTGACGATGGCATGCCAGAAGGTGAGTATTCTGAGGACGTTTCGTGACCTGAAGTTGCAACTTCATTTTCAATATCTTCGATCTCGATAGTGCCACCTAAACCTTCAACAATGACTTTCGCTGTGTGTCGAAGGAATTGACCAGCAATTGCAAGGCCAATCAACCCGCTGCCCATGTAAGTCAAAACGAACGGCAGGCCGAGCCCGGCGAAATTGCCATCATTAACTGAAACTGTCAACCAGATAGAACCAATGAGCAGGCTAATCGAGCCGATTATTCCGCAAGACTGTATAACCCTTGAAAATGCTTTCAGCGACTGGTTGTACTTCGGTATTTGAATTGAAGCCATTTGTTCCCCCTATTTTTTGTTGGTTTTGTTATAGCCCTGGGTGCGTCATAGACAAAACGTCGAGCGCTTTGTCGAGTTGCTCCATGGTTAGCTTTTCGCCGTCGACATAGCCGAGTTCGATGGTGGCTTCGCGAACGGTCAGACCCTTGGCAACAGAGTGCTTTGCGATCTTTGCGGCAGCCTCGTAGCCGATGTACTTGTTCAACGGAGTAACGATCGACGGGCTCGACTCTGCGAGTGCGCGAGCGCGCTCAACGTTTGCTTCGAGACCATCGACGGTCTTGTCTGCAAGAAGTCGCATCGAGTTTGCGAGCAAGCGAATAGATTCGAGCAACGCGTTACCCATAACCGGAATCGCTACGTTCAACTCAAAGTTTCCGGTGGCGCCAGCCCAAGCAACGGTTGAGTCGTTGCCGATTACGCGAGCGCAAACCATCATGACTGCCTCGGGAATAACCGGGTTGACCTTGCCAGGCATGATTGACGAACCAGGCTGAAGGTCAGGAATGTGGATCTCGGCGATGCCCGCGTTCGGGCCAGAGCCCATCCAGCGAAGGTCGTTGTTGATCTTGGTTAGCGAAACCGCGAGCACGCGAAGCGCACCCGAAGCCTCAACCAAACCGTCGCGAGCGCCCTGAGCCTCGAAGTGGTTGCGAGCCTCGGTTACTGGCAGACCGGTCTCGGCAGCTAGTAGGCGAAGCACTTCTTGCGGAAAACCCTTCGGGGTGTTGATGCCAGTACCAACTGCGGTGCCGCCAAGCGGAACCTCAGCGGTGCGAGCGATGGTGCTCTCAACTCGCTCGATGCCATAGCGAATCTGGGCTGCGTAGCCGCCGAACTCCTGGCCAAGGGTGACCGGGGTGGCATCCATGAGGTGGGTGCGACCGGCCTTGACCACGGTCTTCCAGAGCTCAGCCTTGACCTCGAAGGCCTTGGCTAGATGGTCGAGCGACGGCAACAAATCATGGATGAGTGCCGAAGTCACGGCAACGTGAACCGAAGTTGGAAAAACGTCGTTCGAAGACTGCGACGCGTTGACGTGGTCGTTCGGGTGAACCGGTGAGCCGAGGCGTGCCGTTGCGAGAGTGGCAAGCACCTCGTTCATGTTCATGTTTGATGATGTGCCTGAACCGGTCTGAAAAATGTCGACAGGAAATTCGCCATCGTGCTTGCCAGCGATAACTTCGTCGGCTGCGCCAGCGATTGCATCGGCGATTGCCTGATCGAGAACACCGAGCTTTGCGTTTGCCTGAGCCGCCGACTTCTTGATTTGGGCCAGGGCTGCAATGTGTGCTCGCTCAAGCGTGGTTCCTGAAATCGGAAAGTTCTCGACTGCACGCTGAGTCTGTGCGCGATAGAGAGCATCCTTGGGAACTTTAACTTCTCCCATGGTGTCGTGTTCGATGCGGTATTCCACGATTGCCTTTCGGTTGTTTCTGATCTACGAGACCTGGCCGACCATCACCAGCGGGTGAATGTCGCCAAGCACGAGTTTGTAGTTTGCGCCAACGATTGCAAGCTTGCCTGCTTCAACGGCCTCGCGAATAATCTTCGAGCGCGAAACCAAGTCGTTGATGGTGTCTTCGATGTGAAGCGATGTCACGGTGTCGATGTCGTGAATGCCCTTCGCGTTTGCTGCGCGAACGGTTGGCTGAATGCTTGCCACGATGTGCTGAATGAATTCGCCCTTGGCCTGCAGGTTGCCGAGTGTTGAGTCGATGGTGGCACGGATGGCTCCGCACTCATCGTGACCGAGGACCATGATCAAAGGAACACCAAGAACCTCGACTGCATATTCGAGTGAGCCCAGAATGGTCTCTGCGATTACCTGTCCGGCGTTGCGAACCACGAACAGGTCGCCGAGGCTGACATCGAAGATGATTTCTGCAGAGAGTCGAGAGTCTGAGCAACCGAAGAGGGCTGCGAAGGGCTTCTGGGCTGCGGCCAGTGCCTCGCGGTGGTCGATGTCTTGGCGCGGGTGGGCTAGCGAGCCGGTCACGAAGCGCTGATTGCCGGCCAACATGGCATCCCAGGCTTGCTGCGGGTTGCTTGGGCGTTCGGCTGACATCTCGACCTTCTTTCTAGGGTTAATTAAATCGTGAAACCAAGCATGTTTGCGAACTGAGTGAATTCGCTGTCTTTGCCTGTGCCTTGAATGAGAACTGCTTCTTGGGTTGCAAAATGCAGGAACAGCCAGATCTTTTGGCCTTTAGTTTTGTCAGTGCTGCCTTGATAGGTAGCTAAACCCCAGCCGCCACCGATTCCATCGGCGCTCACTATTTTTTGTTCGAAGCCGGTGATGCGATTGGCAATCCAGGTTGCGTTGCTCTTGAAAGCTTGGTCGACGCCAACGTATTGGTTTTTTGGGCCAACGAAACCGATGTGCCAATACTGAACTCCGTCGGCAGGAGCAGCGGCCCAGCGAGCTGAGTTCACCCACCATCCGTCTGGCAATTTGTTTGGTGCAAAAACTTCAATGCCAGCGCTAGCTTTTACGCTTGCAGCAATTGGCTTGTAGTCAACCGGCTTGATGAGGTTGCTGTCGTCGCGCGGAACAATCATTACCAAGATCAGCGCGATGGCAACTGTTGCGCCGAGAGCAAGCACAAGGTTAATCAGGGTCTGACGAGCGCGGTGTTTTGCTGCAGAAGATTGTTCGGCCAAGTTGGTTTATTTCTGCTTCGCGGCGATTACGTCGTCGAGTTTTTTGCGTGCTGAGCCAAGTTGTTCTTCGCAGCGTGCGGCAAGTGCCTCGGCGCGCTCCCAGAGCAACATTGATGCTTCGAGGGTCACTGAGCCAGCCTCGAGTTGGGCGACTACCTGCTGAAGTTCGTCGCGGGCTGCCTCATATGAGAGGTCTGCGACTACGGTCTGCTTCTTTTCGCTCATGGTTCAAGCCTACTTTCGGTTTGCTTTGGTCTTAGTCGGCGGTCGCCGTGGTTTCGCCTTTGGCCAAGCGCAGTTTGAGCTTGGTTCCGGCTTTGATCTTGGATGCGTCGTTGAAAACGTGGCCAGCTTCGTCGCGAACCACAGAGTAACCACGGTCGAGGGTCGACTGAGGTGACAGTGAGATTGCCAACTTGCGCAGGGTGTCGATCTTGTTGCCTTCGCGCTCGAGCATTAGCTCGATAACCCCGCGGGCCTCGCCAACCAGGTCGGCAACTTCTTGTTCGTGCTCTTCGATGAACGTGTATGGGTTGGCAAGCACCGGACGGCTGCGCAGCTGGCCGATTAGGTCAAGCTGCGAGCTCACGTAGTGCGCGATTCGCGTGAAGGCGCGGCCGAGCAGTTGGTCGAGGTGGCGGCGCTCTTCGGCCACGTCTGGAACCACACGCTTGGCGGCGTCTGTCGGAGTTGAGGCGCGCAGGTCGGCTACGTCGTCGAGCAACGGGCGGTCTGCTTCGTGGCCGATTGCAGAAACAATCGGAGTCTTTGCTTCGGCCGCCGCACGCACAAGCTTTTCGTCGCTGAACACAAGCAGGTCGCCGAAGCCACCGCCACCGCGGGCAATGACGATGACATCGACTTCTGGGTCGGCGTCGAGCTTCTTGATTGCGGCGATGATCTGCGGTGCGGCTGAGTCACCTTGAACAAGGGTGTGCACGGTTTTGAATTGCACGTCTGGCCAGCGCAACTTTGCGTTTTGCAGAACGTCTTTCTCGGCGTCGCTGTCTTTGCCTGTGATCAAGCCGATGCAGTTCGGCAAGAAAGGCAGCGGCTGTTTGCGAGCCGGGTCGGTGAGACCCTCTGCGATTAGTTTCTCGCGCAAGCGCTGAATGCGCTCAAGCAGTTCGCCAAGACCAACTTTGCGAATGTCGTGAATCTGCATCGAGATTTTGCCAGATTTCTTCCAGAAGTCAGGCTTCAAGAGAACTGCGACTCGGTCACCGGCGGCTAGGTCTTTAGGAAAATTGCCCGAACTAAAGCTGTGAATCGGCACGACCATTTCTTCGTGCAGGTCGCGAAGATCTGCAAAGAAATTTGTGCCCCTGATCGAAGGCTTTGTGATTTCGCCCTCAACCCAGACCATGCCGAGTTTCTTAATGTAGAGCGAGAGTTTCTCTGAAAGCTGGGCAACCGGCCAAGGCTCTTCGAATGAGTTGCTGGCACCACCACTCGGGGCGGCTGCTGCCGTGAGTTCTTCGCTCATGTTGCCCCTAGGTTCTCGATTGCGCCCGACGCTTAGACTTGTCGGGTGACTGAAATCAAGGATACCGCCAGCCCCGACACCTCATCCGTGGGCAAAAAGGTGCTTCTGGCATCGCCTCGTGGCTATTGCGCCGGGGTAGACCGCGCAGTCATTGCGGTCGAAAAGGCCCTTGATCACTATGGCGCACCGGTTTATGTGCGCAAGCAGATCGTTCACAACAAGCACGTGGTTGCCTCGCTCGAGAAGCGTGGGGCAATCTTTGTTGACGAGGTCGACGAGGCCCCGATGGGCTCGGTTTTGGTGTTCTCGGCTCACGGAGTTTCTCCAGCCGTGGTTGCGGCCGCCGAGGCTCGCGGGCTAAACACCATCGACGCCACCTGCCCGCTGGTGACCAAGGTTCACCGCGAAGTTCAGCGCTTTGCCAAAGAGGGCTACGACATTTTGCTTGTTGGCCATGAGGGTCACGAAGAGGTCGAAGGCACCGCCGGTGAGGCTCCAGAAATCGTGCAGGTCGTCGATGGCGACGACTCGATAGCTGCCACCGAGATTCGCGACCCAGAGAAAGTCATCTGGCTTTCGCAAACCACTCTCTCTGTCGACGAGACCATGCAGACCGTGCTCAAGCTGCGCGAGAAATATCCAACCCTGCAAAACCCACCAAGCGACGACATTTGCTATGCGACTCAAAACCGTCAGGTTGCCATCAAGAAAGTTGGCGCAGACAGCGACCTCGTGATCGTGGTTGGTTCTGCAAACTCTTCGAACACGGTTCGCCTGGTTGAGGTTGCGCTTGAGGCCGGCGCAAAGGCCGCCTATCGCGTTGACTTTGCGAGTGAAATACAGGATGCCTGGTTCGACGGCGTCGAAACCATCGGCGTTACCTCGGGTGCTTCGGTTCCAGAAGAGCTCGTTGAAGAGGTTCTCGACTACATTGCAACTCGTGGCTTTGGCGATGTGCGCACAGTGCAAACCGCAGAAGAAGATGTGCAGTTCTCGCTTCCGCCTGAATTGCGCAAGCAATTGAAGGCTGCTGGCGAAGATGTCAGCAACAAAATCAAGCGCTAGTCGCCGAAGTCGGTTTCTTTAACCAACTTGCCTTCGCGATCGAAGGTCTTCCAGACGCCGATTTGCCTGTCGTGATCGAACGTTCCGCTGCGCATTAGCGAGCCATCCTTGCGAAAGAACTGCCAAAACCCGTGCATTTTGCCATCGCTGTAGTCGCCCTTAAAGCGAGCAAGCCCGTTCTCATAGAACGGGCTTCTCTCAGTCATGGTTAGACCTTAGAGCGACATTGACTTGCCAGCCGAGCCAAGCTCGGTTGCAGCCTCAACAACGCGAGCAGACATTCCGGCCTCGCCAACCTTGCCCCAGGCGCGAGGGTCATAGGCCTTCTTGTTGCCAACTTCGCCGTCGACCTTTAGAACGCCGTCGTAGTTGGTGAACATGTGAGCCGCGATTGGGCGGGTGAATGCATACTGCAAGTCAGTGTCGATGTTCATCTTGATGACACCGTGGCTGACCGCTTCAGAGATTTCTTCAGGGGTTGAGCCCGAGCCACCGTGGAACACGAGGTCGAATGGCTTGTCTTTGCCATACTTTGCGCCAACAGCAGCCTGAATCTCACCAAGTAGTTCTGGGCGAAGCTTTACGTTGCCAGGCTTGTAAACGCCGTGCACGTTGCCGAAGGTTAGAGCAACCATGTAGCGGCCGTTCTCGCCAAGGCCCAGTGCCTCTGCGGTCATGAAGCCGTCTTCAGGAGTTGTGTATAGGTGTTCACCCATGCCACCCTCAACGCCGTCTTCTTCGCCACCGACAACGCCGACTTCGATTTCGAGAACTGCACCGATGCCGCTGGTTAGCTTCAACATCTCTTTGGCGATCTCTAGGTTCTCAGCCATTGGAACAGCAGAGCCATCCCACATGTGTGAGTTGAATAGTGGGTCTTCGCCGCGCTTTACGCGGTCTTGAGAAATAGCGATAAGCGGGCGAACCAACTTGTCGAGTTGATCTTTCGCACAGTGGTCGGTGTGCAACGCAATTGTGATGCCATAGTTCTTGGCAACCTCGCGAGCGAAAGCTGCCATAGCAGCGGCACCCGAAGCCATGTTCTTGATGGTTGGGCCAGACCAGTAGTCGCCGCCACCGGTGGTTACCTGAATGATGCCGTCTGAGCCAGCGGCCTGAAGGCCAGCGAGCGCTGCGTTCAAAGTCTGTGAGCTTGAAACGTTGATTGCCGGATAGGCGAATCCATGCTTCTTAGCGCGGTCGAGCATCTCGAGGTACTGATCTGGGCTTGCTACAGGCATGGCCGAACTCCTAAAAGCGTCATTGGGATTACATCAAGGTTAGCGGCTAACCGACTAGGTTTGCCTCATGAAACTCAACGACGTCGGTCAGCCGACCCTCGATTTGTTTGCCGCAGCTGTTGCAGCGGCAGCGGGTTCTTGGCCACTGGTTGGGTCTGGCGATAAATTCGCCGTCGATGAGGCCGCTGTGAATGCAATGCGATCTTCACTGAAGCACGCAGACTTCGGCGGGGTAGTGGTTATCGGCGAGGGAGAGAAAGACGAAGCCCCGATGCTATTCAACGGCGAGATCATCGGTGCCGGGCTTCGCCCAGAGTGGGACATCGCGGTTGACCCAATCGATGGCACCGCGCTCGCGGCCGAGGGCGTCGAAGGCGCGGTTTCGGTTATTGCCGCTGCCGAGCGCGGCAAGATGCTCGACTGCAAAGACGTTTATTACATGAAGAAATTAGTTACCAATGCCGATGGCATCGGTGTTTGTGATATTGATATGTCGCCGGCCGAAAACATAACCGCGCTAGCCGCCGCCAAAGATATTGCGGTAACTGATTTGCGCGTTGCCGTCATCAACAAACCGCGCAACAAAGATGTCATTGCAGAAGTCGAAGCAACCGGAGCTACCTGGGTGAGCTTTGACGAAGGAGACGTTGCCATGGCGGTCGCCGCAGCTACCGGCGATAGCGGCGTCGACATTTTGCTCGGCGTTGGCGGAACACCAGAGGGAGTGGTGACGGCTTGCGCGGTGCAAATTCTCGGTGGTCACATGCAGGGCCGGCTTGCGCCAAGCGACCCGGATGAACTCGAACGAGCACTTGACGCAGGCTATGACCTCGAAAAGAAACTCGAATTGAACGATTTGGTTTGGGGTGAACGGTTTGTGTTCGTGCTCACTGGTGTGACCGACGGTTTGTTGGTGCGGGGCATCCGTGAGGGTGAAGACGGTCTCGAGGTGCAGAGTTTCTTGCTAGATAGCGAACTCGACGAGGGTCACATTCTCGACGTGCGCGTCGAGCGCGAAAACTAGTTTCCTAGTTTTAGAGTGATGGCGATTGTGTCGCCAACTTCGATGTTCTCTGGCACTCGCACAACGTTTTTGATTGGCACGAGATAGCCTCCGTTTTTTGGAAACAACGATGTGGTGAATTCGGTCTTGCCGATTTTCACGGTCGCCGGAATCACGCCCCAACCGTATGTCAGTCGCGATGCTTCTGTCTTGATCTTGGCTGCCTGTGGTTCTGGCACTGACACGAAGTGAAACGGCGCTGGGCCGCGCCAATAGATGACCTCACCCGAGAACTTGAGGGTGAGTTCGGCCATTTTTAGTGAATTAGTGAGGCTTGCCGACGGCAGGTTCGTCGAGCAGGGTGCTCAAGTCTGGGGTTAGGTTCAAGAAGCCTTCTGGCAGTGGGCTAACGGCGGTTAGGCCCGAAGTCGGCTGAGTAACAGCCATAGCGCCCCACTGCACCGCGGTCTTTACGCCGAGTGGAATGTTGTAGCCAACGCCAAAGTCGTCTTCGCCTGACTCAATCGGGTTCGAAACGACTGCTGACAAGAATCCGGCGAGAGTTGCGTCGCCGGCACCTACGGTGTTGATCACCTTCACCGGTGCTGTGCGAGCAGACCAGACGTTGTCTTTGGTTACGGCAACCATGCCGTCACCGCCGAGGCTTGCCAGCACAACTTCAACGCCGAATGCGTTAACTTCTCGAGCTGCAGCAACGACGTCGCCAAGCGTGGTGAGGTTTCGACCGACGATGAACGCCAATTCTTCTGCGTTTGGCTTCATCAGAGTTGCGCAGCCTTCGTGCGCCCAGTATGAAAGTGGTTCACCCGAGGTGTCTAGGGCGACCTTTACTCCTTGAGCTTTCATGCGCTCAAAGATTGGCTTGAGGCTCACGTATTCGCCCGACTCTTTATATGTCGGCAGGGCGCCGGCTACGACTAGCCACTTTGCGCCATTTTCGCGAACGGTCTTGTCGGTTAGTTCGACGATCGCATCCCAGTCTTCGTGGCTGAGTGGGCGAGGGGTTTCGTTTACTTTGGTGGTGGTTCCGCCGTGTTCAAGAATTGTGGTTGAAACGCGAAGGGTTCCGTCGACCCATAGTGGAGTCAAGAATTCTGCTGATCCGGTGCGAACTAGAACGCCAGGGTCTGAGTTGCCGATTGGAACGATGCCAGGTGCGTCGATGCCTGCGAGGTGTAGGCCGCGTGAAACGTTAATTCCTTTTCCGGCTAGTTCTTCTGCAACGTTGTCTGCACGGTTCACAGCACCTGAGTGAAGGTTGGTCACAAAGTAGGTGCGGTCAAGAGTTGGCGCGGGTGTCAGTGTGACAATCGGCGACCGGTTTGTTTGACCAGACATGGAACTCCCTATAGTGCTTTCATAAAAAATGCCCCGCAGCGATGTGGGGCGTTAAATCAGCGAACTACGTTGTTAGCCGTGCTTGGTTAATAATAACTAAGTGTCGCGGGGCTTCGGGGCGCAATAGAGGTCGCCCCGAATAAGCGAAATGCCCCATTTCTGGGGCATTTCGGCGGTTTTGCAAAGCTCCGGTCACTCGTCCTCAGCATCGGGCAAGGCCTTGAACTCCGGAGCGGTTAGGTCATTTAGTTGAACTTCAAGTTCCAACGGGACTTCCATTCCAGCGGCCGATTGGGCCAAGGTTGGATTTTCGCCAATCTTTCGAGCGGCATCGATGAATCCCTTGTTCATGCGCTTGGTCATTGCGTTGTAGCCATCGGTGGCATCTCGCAAGCCCTTTCGAACGTCTGCTACGTCGTCGGCTAGCAAACGCACCTGTTGCATAATTTTCTGCCCGAGAGAAATAACCGCGTTGACGGTTTGCTCATCTTCACTGCGACTCCAGATATGCGAAACAGTCTTGAGCACGGTGTAAAACGAAGATGGAGTTACTAAAACGATCTTTCGGTGAAAGGCATACTCCATTAGTCCCGACTCGACGCGAAGCGCAACCGACAGCGCTGGTTCGTTTGGCATGTAGAGCACTGTGAATTCTGGCGAAGAAGCCAAACCGTTGTAATAGTTTTTGTCTGCAAGACCATCAATTTGAGTTTTGATGTCGCCAATATATTTCTTTAGCAAAGCGTCGCGCTTCGAGAAATCACCGTCTGTGACTTCGTCTTCTGCATCCATTGCGGCCAAGTAGTTCGTGTAAGGAACCTTTGAATCGACAGCTACATAGCGATCTTTTGGCATGCGAATAACCACGTCAGGAAAGCGTTTCTTTTTCGCTGGGTCTTCTTCGTCTGCTTCAAGTTTCTCTTTCTTCAAGAAATCGACGTTTGGCACCATTCCCAAACTTTCTAGGAGTCGCTCTAGCGTCAATTCACCCCAAGAACCTTTTCCGCCTGGTTTTGCGAGAGCGTTGGCAAGGGCCGCGGTCTGATTCTTGAGTTGAGCGTCGGTGCGTTCGGCGGTTTCGAGTTGTGTGCGAATCTCGGTGAAGGCCTCAGCAGCTGCCTCTTCTTTTCGTGTGACTTCTTTTTGAAGGTCATCCATTTGTTTCTTGAGCGGGGCAAACTGCTCAATCAGGCTGCGCTCTTCTTCATCGCGTTGTTTCTTATCTTCGAGTTGCGCCTCTAGGCGGGCTATTATCTCTTCTTTGCCCTTGACGGCTTCTTGTGTGGTCGCAAGCACCTTGGCGTATTCAATTGCTTCGGCCTGGCTGCCAGCGACGGGAGCGGCAGAGCCCTTTAGGCGCTGACCGATGATGAGCCCAACGACCAAGCCCAAGATGAGGGCGCCGGCGGCGATGATGAGAGTAGTTGTGTCCATGGGGGTCAGTTTGTCACCGTCCGCCGACATTTCTGGGCTTATTCGTCCACCGGCGCAACCAGGGGCTTCAACTTCTGGTTGGTGGCTTTGAGTAGGCCATCCAAGTCTTCGGCGTCTTTGCGGTTAGCCGCGTGAATGATGATGCGGGCGCAGGCGTCGCTATCGGCAAGGGCGTCGTGGTGGTCGAACTCCTCGTGACCCACGGCATAGGCCACCTGGTTGAGGCGGTAGCTATCCAAGTGGTAGGTCTTGCGAGAGATCAGCAGCGAGCAGGCGTAGTGCAGCTCGGGCAGGGTGCCGCCAACCGCTTCGGTCGCCTTGCGCAGCACGCCCATGTCGAAGCTGGCGTTGTGAGCGATAAGCACGTCGCCGTCGATGAAGGCGAGCATCTGTTCGAGCACCTCGGGCCAGGTCGGCGCGGTCTCGACGTCTTTCGGGTAGATGCCATGAACACGGATGTTGCCGGGGTGAAAGTCCCACCATCCAGTCGGCGGATTAATCAGGGTTGAGTAGGTGTCGACGATCTTGCCATCTCGCACCTTGACGAGCCCGACGGCACACGCGCTGGCGGAGTTGCCATTGGCGGTTTCGAAGTCGATAGCTGTGAAGTCAAGGGGCACAGGCCAAGTCTGCCAGCAAAACTAAACTGAACGAGTGAAGAACCGAATCGACATTCAGGCACTGCGCGCGCTCGCGGTGGGCATGGTTTTTCTCTTTCACATCTCGCCAAAGTTGATGCCGGGTGGTTTTGGTGGTGTTGATGTTTTCTTCGTGATCTCGGGTTTCTTGATTTCGACTTCTCTCATTACCGAGCAACTCGCCACAGGTTGCATCGCTTTCGCAGATTTCTGGGCTCGCCGAGTTCGTCGGTTGATTCCGGTTGCGCTCTTCGTGGTGCTGGCAACCGTTTTTGCGATGCTGATTTTGGTTCAACCGTTTACGCGCTCAGATTCATTCTGGGATGCGATCGCC
>CANGGA010000025.1 GCA_947453285.1 Microbacteriaceae bacterium
CACCGTTCCTGAAGATGAGAAGGCGCTGCTTCACCGCGTCGGTCGAACCGGTCGCGCTGGTCGCACCGGCATCGCCGTGACCTTCGTCGACTGGGAAGACCTCACTCGTTGGAAGCACATCAACGAAGCGCTTCAGTTCGGTCAGCCTGAACCAACCGAAACTTATTCGAGCTCGGCTCACTTGTTTGAAGACTTGAACATCGCACCTGGCACCAAGGGGCGTCTGCGTGCATCAACCGCAGTGCCAAAGACTGCCGGCTCGAACGACCGTGGCGGCAACAGCCGTGGCGGTTCGGCTAGCGGTCGCAGTGGCAACCGCGGTGGTTCTGGTCAAGGCGGCTCAGGCCGTGCCCGTTCAGACTCTGGCGATAAGAAGGCTTCGACCGAGCAGCCTCGCGCACCACGCGCAAACGCTGATCGTCAGCGCACTCGCACTCGTCGTTCTTCAGACAGCTAGTTAGTTGTCCGCGACCCAAACCTGCACACACTTAGTGACGTAATCATCATTCTTGTTGTTGTTGAACAACTGTTCTGGCCCTGGATCCCAAACTTGCTGGCATTGATCTTCGTAATGCCCTGTTGGAGCGACTGGTGCGGGGTCTTCTTCGCAAAGGCTTGCGTTGGTTTGGCAAGTATCGCTACCGCTTGTGCCCACTGAATCATTTGCGGTGTTGCCACAGGCAACCAAATTAAGAGTGAGTAGTGCTGAAAAAAGTAGAAAGAGAATCTTTCGCAATTTAGCCCCCAAGCTGAATCTTTGAAAGCAGACTACCCCCCCCTCCAACAAATTGCAAGTTGGGGGTGTTAAAGCTTTGCGATAAAGCCGGTGGCCTGAGCCAAGATTCGCTCAAGCATTTCTGGGCTCGTCGTGTTTTCGCCAAGGCGATTCTTCTTACCGGTGACACCGTGATAGTCGCTTGATCCGGTGATCACTAAATCAAACTCCGTTGCCATTTCGCGCAACCACTCTTGAGCGTGCTCTGGCACATCGCGGTGATCTACTTCGAAACCGGCAAGACCTGCGGCAATCATTTCTTCAAAGTGCGCTCGCGGCATTGGCTGACCTTCACGCGGACCTTTGCCTCGACTCATTGGGTGAGCAATAACCGGAACTCCCCCAGCGCGACGAATCAACTTGATTGCTTCGGTGGTGTCTGGCACACCGCGGTTAGGAACGTAATAGCGATCTGCTCCGTTTGGCCAGATTTCGGCAAAGACCTCATCGCGCGAATCAAAGTGACCGCGGTGAATCATGGCATCGGCAACGGCCGGGCGACCAAAGGTTGCGCCATCGGCAATGAACATTTCAACGTCTGACCATTCGAGGTCGAAGTCGGCACCGATCTTGTCGACAATGGCGCGCAAACGAGTCTCGCGGCTGGTCACCGACTCGGCGAGCACCTCAACCAACTCCTGGTGATTAGGGTCTGGCAAATAGGCAAGCATGTGAACGCCGAACTTGTGCAGCTCGCCAGCCGGAGACATGACGTGAGCACGAGTGGTCACCTCAATGCCAGGCACGAAGCCAATGCCCTCGGCGGCTGCGGCGCTTGCGGCCTCGGCCCATCCGTGGGTTGTGTCGTGGTCTGTTAGGGCAAGAACGTCAATGCCAGAGAGCTTGGCCTGGTGAAAGACCTCGGCGACCGACTCTTTGCCATCGCTGCAGGTGCTGTGTGCGTGAAGATCTATTTTCAAGTGAAACTCAACTCTCTATGTGCCAAGGCTACCAAGAGCAAAACTGCAAAAAGCGGTGGCAGAATAAATGCCATGAGCAAAGACGCCAAGAAACTAGCAAGCCGCAACGCCAACCGTTCGCGCACTCCGCACAGCAAGCAATTCATGAAGTACATCGGCAGCAACTGGGCCGAGCGCGACAACAAATTGCCGAAGGCAGATGCAGTTGCACCATTCGCTGCCAAGCGTCGAGCTGCAGTTGCCAAGGCATTCAAGGGCAAGGTCGTGGTTATCGCAGCCGGCGACATGAAGACCCGTTCAAACGACACCGAATATCGCTATCGCCCGCACAGCGCATTTGCACACCTAACCGGATGGGGCACTCACACCGTGCCTGGTTCTGTTCTTGTTATCGATGCTCGCAAGGGCTCGAAAGCAACATTGTTTTTCAGAGAGACCGCAGGTCACGACACCGACGAGTTTTTTGCTAACTCGGCAATCGGTGAATTCTGGGTTGGTTCACGCCCAGGTCTAAAGCAGGTTGCAGCCCTTCTAGGTTTGCCAACCAAGTCGCTCAAGACCTACGACGAATTTATCAAGTCGGTTGCCAAGAAAGATGTCGTCACTCTCGAAGACGCAGCAGTTGCAGAATTCGTTTCTGAATTGCGTCTCATAAAAGATGAATACGAAATCAAAGAAATGCGCAAGGCGGTTGCGGCTTCGGTCGAAGGTTTCAAGTCGGTTGTTCGCAACCTCGACAAGGCGATCAAGCACCCACGCGGTGAGCGAATCGTCGAGGGTGCATTCTTCGCTGAGGCTCGCGCCAACGGAAACGACCTCGGCTATGAGACCATCGCCGCTGCCGGCGAGCACGCCTGCACCTTGCACTGGATCATCAACGACGGCAAGGTTCGCCCTGGCGAGCTTTTGCTGCTCGACGCCGGCGTTGAGGTCGACAGCCTCTACACCGCAGACGTTACCCGCACCTTGCCAATCAACGGTCACTTCAACGCGACTCAAGAAATGATCTATGAGGCAGTTCGCGAAGCGGCAGACGCTGCATTCAAGATTGCGAAACCTGGCGTGAAGTTCCGCGAGATTCACGCGGCTGCCATGAAGGTCATCGCTCACAAGACCGCCGAGTGGGGTCTATTGCCAGTTAGCGCAGAAGAGTCACTCGAACCAGACAACCAGTTTCACCGCCGCTGGATGATTCACGGCACCAGCCACCACCTTGGCCTAGATGTTCACGACTGCGCTCAGGCTCGTCGCGAAATGTATCTCGATGCAGAGCTAAAGCCGGGCATGATCTTCACCATCGAACCTGGTTTGTATTTTCACAAGGATGACCTGCTAGTGCCTGCGAAATTCCGCGGCATCGGCGCGCGAATCGAAGACGACGTTTTGGTTACCAAGAACGGCGTTGAGAACTTGACCAAGGCTCTGCCTCGCAAGGCTCGCGACGTTGAGGCCTGGATGCAAAAGGTTAAGGCTTAGAAACTTCTGGCGCTGCAGCCGCAGTGTTTGCCTGCGACACCATGCTCGCCGGAACCTGAATCTGGTATTTCGCAGCGACGAAGCTCGACTGGCTCAAGAAGCCACGCTTGTTGCGAGTTAGCGAAAAGCGCACCACCTGAAACAGCATGCCGATGCCGGCACCGATAACGATCGAAGAACCGAGACCGCCATTGGCGCTCGAAGTGATATTTGCAGTGTCGATGGTCGGGCCAAACAAGAAACCGAAAATCAATCCGAGCCATGAGCCGGTGATTGCACCATTGATGGCAACGCGGGCATAGCTCATGCGGCCACGAACTCGCTCAACCGAGCGAAGGTCTGAGCCGACGATGGCGATTAGGCCAGCCGGAAAGTTGTTGGCAATCAGTTTTTCTACGTAGGCAACGGCATCGACATATTGCGCGAAATCGGCGATTACCTCTCCCTGAGGAACTGCCGGTGGAAAGTTGCGTGATGATGAACGTCTGGTAGCCATAGAAACCCATTCTGGCATGCCTTCAACCTCTCGTCTAAGGTTGTTTATTGTGAGCGCGACGAGAGTATTTATTGCCAGATTGGCTGGCTGTGGCGTCTTTGACCCAGCGGGAGACCGCGTTGGAAAAGTCATCGACGTTCTTGTGTCGTACCGCAAATCTTCAGCCCCTCGGGCAACCGGCCTTTTGGTCGAAATCAGCGGTCGCCGCCGCGTATTCGTGCCAATCGCCCGCATCACCTCGATCGCAAACGGCCAGGTCATTTCGACCGGCCTGATCGACCTTCGTCGCTTCACTCAGCGCGGGCAAGAAGTGCGCGTGATTGCTGAACTTCTCGGCCGCAAGGTCAGCATGCTCGACGGCAGCGGTAGCGCGACCATCGAAGACGTTGCTATCGAGCAGGGCAAGACTCGCGACTGGACGGTGAGCGAACTGTTCTTGCGTCGACCAAAAACTTCGGCGTCACCTTTCGCTCGCGGCGCAACCCTATTTGCTTCGTGGGAGCAAGTGAAAGAAACCAAGGATGCCGCCGGTCAGTCGGCCGAGCAACTCATCGCCACCTACTCAGAACTTCGCCCTGCCGACTTGGCTAGCGCGCTTCTCGACTTGCCAGACGAGCGCATGCTCGAGGTTGCCGAAGAACTCGACGACGAGCGTTTGGCCGATGTGCTTGAAGAGTTGCCAGAAGAAGAGCAGCTCGACATCATCCAAGAGCTCGATGATGAACGTGCCGCAGAGGTTCTCGATTTGATGGAACCCGATGACGCCGCTGACTTGATGGCGAACTTGCCTGAAGAGCGAAGCGAAGCAATTTTCGAACTCATGGATGAAGAAGAAGCAGACGATATTCGAATGCTGATGCAGTTCGACGAATTCACCGCCGGTGGTTTGATGACAACCGAACCGATCATCTGTGCTGCAGACATGACGGTTGCCGAAGCGATGGCACTTATTCGCCGCAAAGAAGTTTCACCAGTGCTTGCGGCTCAGGTTTTCGTAACCCTTCCGCCATACGAGGTCGCTACCGGCCGCTACCTTGGCGTCGTGCACTTTCAGCGCATGCTGCGCTACCCACCGCACGAGCGTCTTGGCACTCTGCTCGACACCGAGCTTGAACCGCTAAAGGCAAGCACGCACATCTCTGTGATTCACCGAACCCTGGCCACCTATAACTTGGTCACCTTGCCGGTCGTTGACGACGAGAACCACCTAATTGGCGTGGTCACGGTTGACGACGTGCTCGACCACCTATTGCCTGATGACTGGCGAACCGAAGACGAAAGCGAGGTGCAGCGTGGCTAAGAACCGCTTCGATGCGCCGATCGGTGCCCGCACCCGCTTCGTTCCGAAGCTGCGCCTAGACCAGGAGCGCTTCGGCCGTGCCTCTGAGGGCTTTGCCCGTGCCATGGGCACCGGCGGCTTCTTGATTGGCATGACAATCTTCGTTGCCATCTGGCTCACCTGGAACACACTCGCACCCGCGGGCACCCAGTTCGACCCGCGCAGCCTGAACTTCACTTTGTTAACTCTGATTTTGTCGATGCAGGCTTCGTATGCAGCCCCGTTGATCTTGTTGGCTCAGAACCGACAGGATGACCGCGACCGCGTGAAGTTTGAACAAGATCGTCAGCGTGCCGAGCGCAACCTTGCCGACACCGAATATCTTGCGCGCGAAGTTGTTGCGCTGCGACTTGCCGTCAAAGAACTTGCAACCAAAGAATTCATTCGCGACGAAATTCGCGATCAGTTGCGCGAGTTGATTGAAGAACTTCGCAGCGAAGAGCCTGCCTCAAAGCCCTCGGCTAAGAAGAGCAAATAGTGCAAGAAGCAATTCGCCGAGCACTTGACTCGGTGCTTGACCCAGAATTGCGTCGCCCGATTACCGAACTCGGAATGGTCGGCGACATCGAAGTTGCCGGCAGTTCAGCAATCATCAATTTGAAACTCACCATTGTCGGTTGCCCAGCAGCTGCGCGCATCGAGCGCGAGACTGTGGCCGCCGCAAAAGACGTAGACGGCATCGAAAACGTTTCTGTTGTGCTCGGAGTGATGACCCAGGCCGAACGCGATGAGCTCAAAGAAAAACTTCGCGGTGGTCGCCCGGTTCGTTCGAATCCGTTCGATGCAGACACATACACGCGCATCTATTTGGTTGGCTCTGGCAAGGGTGGTGTTGGCAAATCTTCTGTAACCGCCAACCTCGCGGTTGCTCTTGCAATGCAGGGTCATAAGGTTGGCCTAATCGATGCAGACATCTTTGGCTTTTCGATTCCCGGGCAACTTGGGCTAACCGACAAACCAACCAAGGTTGACGATTTGATTCTGCCGCCGGTCTTCGAAGTCGAAGGTGGCGCGGTCAAGGTGATTTCGATCGGCATGTTTGTCGAAGAGGGCAAGGCAGTGGCCTGGCGAGGCCCAATGCTGCACCGAGCCATTCAGCAATTTCTCACCGATGTGCACTGGGGCGACCTCGACTTCTTGCTTGTCGACTTGCCACCGGGCACCGGCGACGTTGCCATTAGCCTCGGGCAGCTTCTGCCGACCGCCAAGTCCATCGTGGTCACCACTCCCCAACCGGCGGCCGCCGACATCGCGGCCCGCACAGCCGCGGTTGGCCTGCAGACCGGGCAGCGCATCCTTGGGGTTATTGAGAACATGAGTTGGCTCGAGAACGCAGATGGCAGCCGAACCGAACTATTCGGCGCTGGCGGCGGCGCAGCCGTTGCCAAGCAGCTCAGCGAGCTGGCCGGGGTCGATGTGCCCCTGCTCGGCCAGATCGCCATGAGTCAGGCTCTTCGCGAAGGCTCAGACCAGGGTCTGCCGGTTGTCGCAGCTCACCCGGCCGATTTGGCGGCAAAGGCGATCTCGAAGATTGCCGAAACCATTGCGGCAGACAAGCTCGAACGAGCCAGCCGCAGCCTTAAACTCAACCTGTGACCGACACCAGCATCGCGAGCCTGATCTCGCACTTCGCACCGACCGACAAGACCTATGCGGTAATAAACCCGACCTCGGCCAAGCGCATCTATGACCTGCCGCAACTCAGCGCAGAGCAGGTTGCCCTCGAAGTCGATCGTGCGCGTGACGCGCAGGCCGACTGGGCGAGCATGGCCGTTTTCGAACGCGCAGACATCATGCTGAAACTTCACGACCTCATGCTCGAAAACGAAACGAAGCTGCTCGACCTGCTTCAGCTCGAAACCGGCAAGGCTCGCTCGCACGCGGTTGAAGAATTTGCTGGCGCAGTTGGTTCGACTCGCTACTTTGCGAAAATCGCCGATAAGGCGCTCTCACTCAAGAAGGCAAAGACCGGTGTTCCGGTTTTGCTTCGCAGTTTTGTCGCACAGGTTCCGGTTGGTGTCGTTGGCGTAATCACTCCGTGGAACTATCCGTTGGCGCTCGCCATGATGGATGTAATTCCTGCACTCATGGCTGGCAACACTGTCGTTCATAAAACCGACAATCAGACTTCATTGGTTTCACTTTTCATTCGCGCACTCGCGATTGAGGTTGGCCTGCCAGACGATGCTTGGCGAATCGTCGCCGGCGATGGCGCAGAAGTTGGCAACGCAGTAACCGACAATGTCGATTACGTTGCGTTCACAGGCTCAACCGCAACCGGTCGCCTGGTTGCCCAGCGCGCTGCGGCAAGACTCATCGGCTGCTCGCTCGAGCTCGGTGGCAAGAATCCGGCAATTGTCTTGGCCTCGGCCAACATGAAGAAGGCAGCTGCAATCGTCGCCTCGGGCGCGTTCGGCAACACCGGCCAGCTGTGCGTGGCCCTCTCGCGCGTCTATGTTCCAGAGAGCCTGAAGGCCGAGTTCGAACGCGAGCTCGTAGCCTTCGTTGAATCGCTCAAGGTCGGCAAGTCAAACGACTTCGAGTTCGACATGGGCTCACTTACCAGCGCAGCCCAGTTGGCTCGAGTCGAAAAGTTCGTCAAGGATGCCCGCGACAAAGGTGCGCGAGTGCTCACCGGCGGTCAGGCACTGCCCGAGATCGGCCCATACTTCTATCAACCGACCGTGATCACCGACATCGGCGAAGACGTGCTCATGCGCTGCGACGAAGTCTTTGGCCCGGTAATCGGCGTCTATGGCTACGAAGACATCATCGAGGCAATCGATGCGGCTAACGACAGCGAATATGGCCTGAACGCTTCGATCATCGGCAATCGCAAAGAGGCAGTTCGCCTCTCACACTTCATCGATGCCGGCAGCGTGAACATCAACGAGGGTTACCGAGCAACCTTTGCGTCGTTCGGCGCCCCAATGGGTGGTTTCAAGCAGAGCGGTCAGGGTCGTCGTGCTGGCATTGGCGGTTTGCTTCGCTACACCGAGAGCCGCACTGTCGGCGTTGCCCGCAGCATTCTCGGTCTTGGTCTTCCGGTTCGCGCAGAAGGCTGGAAGCGCATGGCTCCACTTATGGATCTGCTCGCGAA
Source organism: Microbacteriaceae bacterium (assembly GCA_947453285.1). Classification (GTDB taxonomy): domain Bacteria; phylum Actinomycetota; class Actinomycetes; order Actinomycetales; family Microbacteriaceae; genus Rhodoluna. The sequence goes on from CANGGA010000025.1 coordinate 8,107, forward strand.
GGTTCTTCGCCGCCTGCCATAACCGCTCGGTTCGGCTTAGGTTGCCTCTGAGTCGAAAGGCGCACTCTCGCCGGCAGTCAACTTGGCAGTCTTGCCGGGTTTCGCGGTGTTCAACTTTTGAGCCGAATTCAAACCGGTCTCTTCTTGCAATGCCTCACGGATGATTCGACGCGGGTCATATTGACGAGGGTCAAGTTTCTTCCAGTCGAGTTCTTCAAATTCTTCGCCCATCTCTTCAGAGAGTTGGGTCTTCGCGCCTTCGGCCATTTTCTTTGCGCTCTTCACAAACTGGGCGAGCTTTGCCGCATACTGCGGAAGGCGATCTGGGCCAATGACAAAAGCAGCAATCAACCCAAGGATGATTAGCTTCTCGCCGCTTAGTCCGAACACCCGTCTAGGTTACCCGCTGAATGCGGGGCATTTCGAGCGCTCGGCGATATCATTGCCGAAGGAGTCATCATGGCAGACAAGATAAGCAGTTGGAAGTTCACAGAAGACTTCGCCAAAGAGAGCGAAGTCATTCAGCGTGCGCGCATCCGTGCAGAAGAAATGGGCATCGAATGCGTAACCGCTTCGGTTGGCACCCACCTCGCGTTCTTGGCGTCGACCCTTCGGGCCAAGGCAATCGTTGAGGTTGGCACCGGCACCGGAGTTTCTGCTCTTCACCTGCTGCTCGGTTCACCGGCCGCAGTTCTCGCAACCATCGATAGCGAGCAAGAGCACCAAGGCGCGGCGAAACTCGCGTTCACCGAAGCCGGCATTGCAAGCAACCGCACTCGCGTGATTGTCGGCAAGGCAGTCGACGTAATGTCGAACATGGCAGATGCCGCATATGACCTAGTTTTCTTAGACGCCGACCGCGAAACTCTCGAAGAGCAGTTGCACGAGGCTTCTCGCCTGCTTCGACCTGGCGGAGTTGTCGCAATCGCCCACGCACTCTGGCGTGATCGAGTGCCAGACCCGGCCATGCGCGATGAGGCGACCTCGATTTATCGCGATGTGCTTCGCTTCTTTGAAAATAACGACAACTTCATCACATCGCTGCTCGCCTCTGGCGATGGCCTGCTGCTGGCAAGCAAGCGCGCCTAAGACGTTAAAGAAAAAACCCGACCATTGCTGGTCGGGTTTTTCGCTAAGAATTACTTCTTTTTGACGACTGTGGTTAGAACCGTGTGTAGCTCTTTGGCTTCGTCTTCGTTTACTGAAACTACGAGACGACCGCCGCCCTCTAGTGGAACTCGAAGAATGATCAAACCGCGTGGTTCGCGCTCTGCTTCCATTGGTCCGTCACCGGTGCGTGGCTTCATTGCTGCCATTTATAAGACTCCTTGTATTGCTGGCTTCTTCGCCGAACTTCAATTATCCCACACCAAACCGACATAAAAAAGCACGGATGCCCGCCCGCAAGGGCTTTAGGGCCGAGATTTACCTAGTTGTTATGGAGGCGTGTAGTCGGGAGCCGTGTATTTCCAGCAGACCAGAAGCCAGACGACCTGGCTCAAAATGCTCAGGGCCAGCAGGGCGATCTTGGCAACGCGAGGCTGGCGGTCGGTGGCCACGGCCACGGCCGCAAGCAGCGGAAAAGCCCCGAACAAGATTCTTGGGGTGCTGCTCTGCGGAAAGAAAACCGCCAGCAGATAGACGATGTATGCGATCGACCAGAATCGCAGTTCGACCCCGAGACCCTTCACCGAGGCGGTGTTGATTGCCCAACCAGCGAAGGCGATGAGCCCAAACACCACGATTTGCCCGAAGCCATCGCCCAGGTGAAAGGCGCCAGACACGAACCATCCGGTGAATGGTTGCAAGTCGGTGTTGCCGGTGTAACCTGCTCGCCAGGCGACCTCGGTCTTGAGATATGCGTCGAACCGACCGGTAGCCAATGCCGCCACGATCAACCAAACGAATCCGAGAAACCCGCTGAGCACAGTGAGCGATGCCAGACGCACGCGCTCTAGCTGCACAAACTCCTCGCCGTGCCTGCGCTCGCGCACGAGACGATAAACAAAGAGCAGCGCGAACATGAGTGCGAATGCGAGCAAACCAGGTCGGGTTACCGAGAGCACAGAGAGCGAGATAGCCAGCAACACATCGCGACGTCGCATGAAGAAATAGAGCGAGGCAGCAATCAACAACAACCAGAGCGACTCGGCATAACCAACCTGCAAGATTGGCGATGCCATCGAAAACGAAATCAGTGTGATTGCCCAGCGCGATTGCGATTCGCTTAGGCGAAGCAACAGCAACTTGTATGCAACCAAGATGAACGCAAACGCAAAGATGGTCGCAACAATCGGTGCCAGAATTTTCCACTCAACACCGGTCAAGAAATTCAACCCGCGAACCAAATATGGAAACACCGGCATGAACGCCCAGTTGTTTTGCTGAACCGTGCCGTCGGGGTTGGTTGGCAACACACTCGCATAACCGTCGGTGAAGATGCGGTGATACCACTCGACATCCCAGATATTAAGAAAGTCAAAGTAAGACGGCCGAGCTTTCGTCCAGTAGTTGTCTTCTTGAATTTGCGCGAAACCGAGTAATAAGAAAAAAGTTGTAATTCGCGAAGCGAGAAAAATCGAAACAATCGGCAGCCACCACTTGCTGCGCCAAAGTTCTTGAACGCGTTGCATCAGCGACTATGCGGTCAACCAGGTGCGAAGCGCCGCCTCGCAGGCATAGATCTGGCCGACAGGAACATTCTCGTCGTCGGCGTGCGCCTTGTTCGGGTCGCCAGGGCCGAAGTTCACAGCGGGAATGCCGAGGGCACTAAAGCGGGCAACGTCTGTCCAGCCATATTTCGGCTGAGGAACACTGCCAACTGCTGCCACGAAGGCCGCGGCCTCTGGCAGGTCGAGCCCAGGTCGAGCACCCTC
>CANGGA010000026.1 GCA_947453285.1 Microbacteriaceae bacterium
CGCCACCGATCACGCCGGACTCGAACTGAGCCACTTTCTCATTGAAGAACTTGGCAAAAATGGGCACGAGGTTTTCGATCACGGACCGCAGAGTTACGACCCGCTCGATGACTATCCGAGTTTCTGCATTAATGCGGCACTCGCTGTGGTTCGCGACCAACAAGCTGGCATCGCAGCACTCGGCATCGTCCTGGGTGGATCTGGCAACGGCGAACAGATTGCCGCAAACAAGGTGCATGGCATTCGCGCTGCACTGGCTTGGAACGAGGCAACCGCAAAACTGGCTCGCGAACACAATGATGCAAATGTGATCGCGCTAGGTGCTCGCCAGCACACACGTGAAGAAGTGTTGCACCTGGTTGAAATATTCGTGGCCGAACCGTTTAGCCACGACGAACGTCACGCCCGCCGCATTGGCAAAATCGCAGACTACGAACAGACTGGAAACATCAGCTAAGCGCTGACCACAAATGCCAGAGGGCCACACCGTTCATCGCAATGCGAATGACTTCAACAAGTTGTTCGCCGGCGAAGCTATCACCATCGACTCGCCGCAGGGGCGCTTTGCCTTCGAGGCCAAGAAGATCAATCAGCAGGTTTTGCTTCGGGCGAGAGCTATCGGCAAGCAACTGTTTCTCGAATTCGAAAATGGTCTAACCCTTCGAATTCACCTAGGCATCTATGGCAAGTGGGCGCTGCATCCGGCTGGCGATTACCCAGACGTGGTTGGCGAGGTGCGCGCAAGATTTCGTTCGAGCAAGGCAATCGCCGAGTTGCGCGGGCCAACGGTCTGCGAAGTTATCGAACCGGTCGAGGTGAAGCTCGTCGAGCAGCGACTTGGCCCGGATCCGCTGAATCCGGATGCTCGAGCAAAGCAGCGCGAGCGCTTTGTCGAGAAGGTGCTCGCTTCGAGGCTGCCAATCGGACAGTTGCTGATGAACCAGGATGTCGTTGCCGGCATTGGCAACGTTTATCGAGCCGAACTGCTGTTTCGCGCTGGAATAGAGCCGCACACGCCAGGTAACCGTTTGCCGCGAGAACTGGTTGAACGACTCTGGATAGATGCCGTACAGCTGCTAAAGGTCGGCGTCAAAACATCGTTCATGATCACTCGCGACGAGCTTTTCACCAAACGACCGAGCAAGGCAGACCGAAACTGGGTTTATAAGCGAAACGGCGAACCTTGTCGCAAGTGTTCAACCACAATCAGCCTCGAAATCATGAATTCGCGCAAGCTCTATTGGTGCTCTGGCTGTCAGAAATAGCGAAAATGAAAAAAGGCGGTCATCGCTGACTGCCTTGTTTGTGTTGATTTCTTGGAGCGGATGACGGGAATCGAACCCGCGTCATCGGTTTGGAAGACCGAGGCTCTACCATTAAGCTACATCCGCGTTCTTGGCCGAAACCGGCCAACCTGTCCATTCTATGGGATAAGATAGCAAAGTTGTCTGCTCGGTTACGAGCGAACCTCCGGGATGTGGCTCAACTTGGTAGAGCACCTGTTTTGGGTACAGGGGGTTGCAGGTTCAAATCCTGTCATCCCGACCACTGTTACATAAGTGATTCGAACAAAAAACCCAGCTTGCGATGCGTCGCGAGCCTTTTCAGGAGAAGGTTCATTGAAAACCACCGTTGAACGCATCAAGCCAACTCGCGTAAAGCTAGTCATCGAGGCAACTCCTGATGACTTGAAGCCAAGCATCCACCACGCCTACGAGCACATCGCCGAAGAAGTCAGCATCCCTGGTTTCCGCAAGGGAAAGGTGCCGCCAGCCATCCTAGAAAAGCGCGTTGGCAAGCCTGCCATCATGGCGCACGCAATCAACGACGGCCTCGACAGCATCTACCGTCAGGCAGTCGAGTCAAACGAACTTCGCGTTCTTGGTCAGCCACAGGCAGACATCAAGAGCACCCCAGACGAGAACACCTGGCTCGGCGACCTAGTCGTTGAAATCGAGGTCGAGGTTCGCCCAGAGATCAAGCTTGTTGAATACAAGGGCCTCAAGGTCAAGGTAAACGACATCAAGGTTGACGCAAAAGAGATCGAAGCCGAGCTCGACAACCTGCGCGCACGTTTCGGCACTTTGAAGACCGTTGACCGCCCGGCAAAGAAGGGTGACTTCACCTCGATCGATCTAAAGGCAGAAATCGACGGCAAGGTCATCGACGAAGCTCAGAACATTTCTTATGAAATCGGTTCGGGCAACTTGCTCGACGGCATCGACGAAGCTCTAGACACACTCACCGCTGGCGAGAGCACTACCTTCAAGTCGAAGTTGGTCGGTGGCGACAAGGCTGGTCAAGAGTCAGAAATTTCGGTTACTTTGACCGCAGTAAAAGAGCGCGAGTTGCCAAAGGCAGACGACGCATTTGCACAGATGGCATCAGAGTTTGACACCATCGCAGAACTAAAGGCAGACCTTGAGAAGCAGCTAAAAGACTCAAAGGTTTTCAACCAGGGTCTTGAGGCTCGCGACAAGTTGACCGACCTGCTAGTCGAGAAGATTGCGGTTGCAGTTTCTGACGAGCTTGTCGAGGCAGATGTTCACCGCCACCTCGAAGGCGAAGGCCGTCTAGAAGACGCAGCTCACCGCAAAGAAGTTACTGAGCAGAGCGAGAAGTCTTTCAAGGTTCAGATGATTCTTGACGAAATCGCAGACAAAGAACAGATCAAAGTAAATGAGCAGGAGCTATTGCAGTACTTGGTTCAGACCTCACAGTCATACGGAATGGACCCAAACGAGTTCATCCAGATGATCGACAAGAACGGTCAGGTTCCTTCATTCGTGGCTGAAGTTCGCCGCCGCAAGGGCCTAGCGCTTTTGTTGGAGCACGCAGAGGTTAGCGACAGCAAGGGCAAGGTCGACATCTCGGCTTTCACCAACACCGACGCTCAGTTGGCCGAAGACCACACCGGTCACGACCACGACTAATCCCGATTGATTCGTCGGCTAAGCCGATGGCGAACACTGCCAAGCATTTCGATGCTTGGCAGTTAGCCTTAACGAGCAATGCAGATGAAAAGAGGACACCATGGCTGATCACCTAACCCCAGGCAATTTTGAGCGTTACAGCACGTTCGAACGCCTTCAGCGCGAGCGCATCATTTGGCTCGGCAGCGAAGTGCGCGACGACATGGCCAACGAAATTTGCGCCAAGATTTTGTTGCTTGCTGCAGAAGATCCAACCAAAGACATCTTCTTGTACATCAACTCACCAGGTGGTTCGATCACTGCCGGCATGGCGATTTATGACACCATGCAATACGTGCCAAACGACATCGTCACTGTAGGCATCGGCATGTGCGCATCGATGGGGCAGTTCTTGCTTTCGTCGGGCACCAAGGGCAAGCGCTATGCCACGCCAAACACTCGCGTTCTGCTTCACCAGCCACACGGTGGTTTCGGTGGAACCGCGTCAGACGTTCAAACTCAGGCCGAGCTCATCATGTCGATGAAGCGCCAACTCGCTTCGCTCACGGCTTCGCAAACCGGCAAGACGGTAGAGCAGATTGAGACCGACGGCGACCGCGACCGTTGGTTCACCGCCGCAGAGGCGCTCGAATATGGCTTCATCGATCACATCCGCGAATTTGCCGGTTCTGCAACCGGCATCGGAACCAACTAGGAGAACTCGTGAACAACAAATTTATTTCGCCAGAGTCGCGTTACATTCTTCCTAGCTTCACCGAGCGCACCTCTTATGGTTACCGCGAACAGAACCCTTACAACAAGTTGTTCGAAGACCGCATTATCTTCTTGGGCGTGCAGGTCGACGATGCATCAGCAGATGACATCATGGCGCAGTTGCTAGTTCTCGAGTCGCAAGATCCAGACCGCGACATCACCATGTACATCAACTCGCCTGGTGGCTCTTTCTCGGCAATGACCGCGATCTACGACACCATGCAATACATTCGCCCACAGGTTCAGACCGTCTGCCTAGGCCAGGCAGCTTCGGCCGCCGCTGTCTTGCTTGCAGCCGGCGCCCCGGGCAAGCGTTTGGCTTTGCCGAACGCCAGCGTGATGATTCACCAGCCTTCATCGGGTGGTGGCCCAGGTCAGGCATCAGACATCGAGATCATGGCTAAAGAGATGATGCGTTTGCGCACCTGGCTCGAAGAGACACTTTCGAAGCACTCGAACAAGAGCGTCGCCGAAGTGAACCGAGACATCGACCGCGACAAGATTCTCACAGCCGCCGAGGCACTCGAATATGGACTAATCGACCAAGTGCTCACCTCGCGCAAAAACGCGTAACTAAAGGCAAACATCGAAGAAGCGGGGCGTAATTGCCCCGCTTTTTCGCTTGCCGCGGTTAGAGTTTTCTCATGACCAAACTGGGCGAATCGAGCGACCTGCTCAAGTGTTCTTTCTGCGGAAAGAGCCAGAAGCAGGTGCGCAAGCTAATTGCCGGCCCAGGCGTTTTCATTTGTGACGAGTGCATCGAACTTTGCAACGAGATCATCGAAGAGGAGCTCGGTCAGGCCCCTAAGCAGGTCGAAGATATTGATCTTCCAAAGCCTCGCGAGATTAAGGGCTTTCTAGACGAATACGTCATCGGCCAAGACCAGGCCAAAAAGGCGCTCTCGGTTGCCGTCTACAACCACTACAAGCGCATTCGCTCACGCGGCACTCTAACTACCGCAGGCAAAGAGCACGATCAAATCGAAATCGCAAAGTCGAACATTTTGATGATTGGCCCAACCGGTTGCGGAAAGACCTATCTCGCTCAAACTTTGGCAAAACGCCTAAACGTTCCGTTTGCGGTTGCCGACGCCACCGCGCTAACCGAAGCCGGCTATGTTGGCGAAGACGTAGAAAACATTTTGCTTAAGTTGCTTCAGGCGGCCGATGGCGATGTGAAGCGTGCCGAGAACGGCATCATCTACATTGACGAGATTGACAAGATTTCTCGCAAGGCAGAGAACCCATCAATCACCCGAGACGTTTCTGGTGAAGGAGTTCAGCAGGCACTGCTCAAGATTCTCGAAGGCACCGTCGCATCGGTTCCACCGCAGGGCGGCCGCAAGCACCCGCAGCAGGAGTTCATCCAGCTCGACACCACCAACATCCTGTTTATCGTTGCCGGAGCATTTGCGGGTCTAGATGAAATCATTTCTTCGCGCGCCGGCAAGAAGGGCATCGGATTCGGTTCGCCAATCTTCGCAAAGGGCGACTCTTCAGAAATATTCAGCGAGGTTCAGCCGGAAGATCTTCGCAAGTTCGGTTTGATTCCCGAGTTCATCGGTCGTTTGCCAGTCATTGCGACTGTAAAAGAACTTGACCGCAGTGCACTGATGGACATCTTGACCGTTCCAAAGAATGCTCTCACTAAGCAATATCAGCGCATGTTTGAACTCGACGGCTTTGAACTCGAGTTCGATAAAGACGCACTCGAATCGATTGCAGACATGGCTGTCGCTCGCGAGACCGGCGCTCGAGGCCTGCGAGCAATCATGGAAGAAATTCTTGGCCCAATCATGTACGAGATTCCGGGCAGTGAAGTTCAGGGCGTCGTGCGAATCACCCGTGCGGTTGTCGATGACAAAGAGACTCCGGCTATCTTGCCTTTCAAGAGCAACCGCCAAGAAAAATCTGCCTAACAAATGGCATTCAGCTTCGCTGACCACAAAGCCCCGATGCTCGCGGGAGTTGTGGCCTCAATCACCGGAACCGCGGCAAGCACTGGTGTAGTTCTTGCGGCACTCACCGCACTCGGCGCAAGTCACAACCAAATCATCTCGGTCGTCTTTTCGATGCTGATTCTCTATGGTGTCTTGTCGATGGTGCTTTCGTGGCGCTACAAGATGCCGCTGAGCATCGTCTGGTCAACGCCCGGTGCCGCTCTGTTGGTATCGGCCGGCGCCTTGAATTACGGATTCGAAACCGCGGTCGGCGCTTTCATCATGGCCGCGGCCCTTATCGCGCTAACCGGATTGTGGCCGACGCTGGGGCGCTTGGTAACTTCGATTCCAAAACCGATTGCTAGCGCAATGCTGGCCGGAGTGATCTTTAGTTTCTGCATTGCGCCATTTCAGGCGCTAGTTGCGCTGCCTATCGTGATGGCTCCAGTTTTGCTGGTTTGGTTGGTGCTCTACAAGTATGCGACGGTCTGGGCGACTCCGGTTTCGATGGTTTTGCTATTCACGCTGATCGCGTTTCAGCAACACATCACCATCGCTGCAGATCAAATTTGGCCGAGCGTCGCATTCGTTGTTCCAAACTTCTCGGTTTCCGCCATAATCTCAATTGGAATTCCGCTCTATTTGGTGACGATGGCTAGTCAGAACATTCCAGGCATTGCAATCATGAAATCTTTTGGTTACGAGGTGCCGTTCAAGCCCGTGATGCTTGCCACGGGTTTCGGTTCGTTGGTTTTTAATTTCGTTGGTGGCTTTGTCACCAACTTGGCCGCCATCACCGCAGCGCTCAACGCAAACGAGCACGCGCATAAAGACCCCAAGCGCCGCTGGCTGGCATCTTTTTATGGCGGAATCGTTTATCTGATCTTGGCTGCCGCAACCGGCGCAATGCTTAGCTTCGTTATGCAAGCGCCACACGAAATCGTGTTGGCCGGCGCCGGTCTTGCACTTTTTGGCACGATCGTTGGCGCACTCACCTCAATCGTCGAAGAGCCAAAGCTTCGCTTGCCCGCCGTTATTGCTTTCTTGGTCGCGTCATCTGGCATGGCGCTATTTTCGGTTGGCCCAGCCTTCTGGGCGTTGACCGCTGGTGTGTTGGTCTGGCGCTGGCTCGAATTTAGAGCAAACCGCGACGCTTGAGCAGCGGCTCAATCGAAGCGTCTTTTCCTCTGAAGTTTCTGAACAGCTGAAGGGCATCTTGGGTGCCGCCTCTTGAGAGCAATTCGTTTCTGAAGTGCTCACCGTTTGCGCGAGTCAAACCGCCGTTGTTCTTGAACCAATCGACGGTGTCTGCGTCGAGAACCTCAGACCAGATGTAACCGTAATAGCCAGCCGAATAACCGCCCGCAAAGATGTGCGAGAAATAAGTGCTGCGGTAGCGGGTTGGCACTAGGTCGAAATCGAGACCGTAGTCTGCAATCGCCTTCGCTTCGAATTCTTCAACGTTGCTCGGAACCTGCTCAGGGGTGAGTTGGTGCCAAGCCAGGTCGAGAATCGCAGCCGCCAGGTATGAAACCGTTGCGTGACCCTGGTTGAAGGTCTCTGCGCGCTTTAGGTTGTCGATCCACTCCTGCGGCAAAGCCTCGCCGGTTTGGTAGTGCTTAGCGAAGTTGCCAACGACTTCAGGCCAGAACATCCACATCTCGTTTACCTGCGAAGGAAACTCGACGAAGTCGCGAGGAGTGCTGGTGCCCGAGAAACGTGGGTAGGTGACATTTGAAAGCATTCCGTGCAGCGCGTGGCCAAACTCGTGGAACAAAGTAGTGGTGAAGTCGAAGCTCAAAAGAGCAGGCTCACCCTTAGCTGGCTTTGGAATGTTGAGGTTATTCACGACAACCGGCAACTGACCAAGTAGGTGATTCTGGTCAACCAGGTTGTTCATCCATGCGCCACCGCGCTTTGAGTCACGGGTGAAGAAGTCACCGATGAAAAGCGCGAGTTTGCTGCCGTCTTCGTTGAACACCTCGAAGACGCGTGCCTCTGGGTGGTAGCCAACGAGATCTTTGCGCTCTTTGAACGTGATGCCAAATAGCTTGGTAGCGGCAAAGAAAACTCCGTCGAAGAGCACGCGGTCTAGTTCGAAATAAGGCTTGAACAATTCGGTGTCGATGTTGTATTTCTCGAGTCGCACCTTCTCGGTGTAGAGATCCCAGTCCCATGACTGAACCTTGAAGCTCTCGCCAGTCTTCTCGATGGCCGTCTGAATGTCTTGACCTTCGAGCTCTGCGTTGCGGCGAGCTGCAGGCGCAATCTTGCGCAGCATCTCGTGCACGTTTGCCGGGTTCTTAGCGGTTCTGTCGGTCAAGACATAGTGCGCGTGTGACTCATAGCCAAAGAGCTTTGCCTTCTCGGCACGCAACTTGACTGCTTCTAGCAGCACAGGGCGGTTGTCGTTGTCGTTGCTGCGACCGCCCTTGACCAGTGAATTCTTCATAATCTTTTCGCGAAGGCTGCGGTTAGTAAGAGTCTCGAGCATCGGGTTTCCGGTGAAGTTCACCATGGCCAAAAGCCATTTGCCTTCGTGACCGCGCTCTTTGGCTAGGTCTGCCGCTGCAGCAATTTCTCCTGCGCTCAAACCATCGAGCTCAGCGACGTCGTCAACTAGAACGGCGAGGTCATTGGTGTCGTTTAGAAGTTGCTGTGAAAACTGAGTGTCTAGTTCGGCAAGACGCTGGTTGATCTGCATTGCCTTGGTGCGCTCAGCCTCACTGAGGTGAGCGCCCGCCTGACGAAAGTCTTCATAGTAGCGAACCAAGAGCCATTCGCCTTCGGCGTCGAGGCCGAGTGAATCGCGCTTGTTAAACAACTCTTCGACGCGCGCGTAAAGAACAGGGTTTAGTCGAATGGTGTCGCTGTGTGCCGAGAGCTTTGGTGCAATCTCTGCCTCAATCTTGTCGAGTTCAGGCGAGGTATCACTTGATGACTTGTTATAGAAAACCATGAGCATGCGTTCAAGAATTTTGCCGGCGCGTTCCATGGCAACAATGGTGTTTTCAAAGGTCGGTTCGCCGCTGGCAAGAATCGCATCAATCTCTTCTAGGTGCTGCTCGCATCCCGCATAAAAAGCTGGCAGGTAGTGTTCGTCGCGAATCTTCGTGAAGTCAGGAAGTTCGTATTCGAGGGTCGAACGAAGGGCGAATGGGTTTTCAGCGTTGAAAGTCATAGGCAATAGCCTACGACCGACTTATGCCTCTTCGGCCGGCTTCAAAACCACATCGACAACGGCCACTTCTTCGCCCTCGACATATGCCAAGTCTTCGATTCGGCCAACGCCCTTGAGGTCTTTTTCAAAAACACGGATGCTGGTTAGCACTGCCGCAGGCGCCTGCAAAGTCGCCGAGAGTACGTCTGCCTTCATCGATGCCTTCGCATCAGACTTTGCCTTGCGAATGCCGACCAGTGCACTCGAGGCTAGCTCCAGAAGCCCGTGGTTGCTGGCGTCTAGGCCTTCGGTCAGTTCTTCGACGGTTGGCCAGGCGGCACGGTGAATCGAACCGGCGTCACGCTGCCACCAGCCCCAGATCTCTTCGGTGGCAAATGGCAAGAACGGCGCAAACAAACGCAGCATGGTGTGCAGCGCCTGACGAAGTGCGATAGCCGCAGATGCCTGGGCCGCCGGGCTCGCATCGGCTTGCCCGTATGCACGCTCTTTCACGAGTTCTAGGTAGTCGTCAGTGAAGTTCCAGAAGAATTTCTCGGTTAGTTCGAGCGACTTGGTGTGGTCGTAGTTTTCAAACGCGCGAGTGGCTTCGCGAACCACATCTGCCAGTGAAAGCAGCATGGCCTGATCGATTGCCTCGGTAACCTCGGCGTGACCGGCAGGAACCTCAAACGAAAGCGCAAACTTTGCAGCGTTCAAAAGCTTGATGGCAAGACGGCGACCGATCTTCATCTGTCCGGTGTCGAATGCTGCGTCGGTTCCTAGGCGTGCAGATGCCGCCCAATAGCGAACCGCATCGCTGCCGTGCTCGACGAGCATGTCGCTCGGGGTTACGACATTGCCCTTCGACTTCGACATCTTCTTGCGGTCTGGGTCGAGAATCCAACCAGAGATTGCGGCGTTGCTCCAAGGCAATTTTCCGTGCTCTTGTTCGCTGCGCAACAACGTCGAGAACAGCCAGGTGCGAATGATGTCTTGGCCCTGCGGGCGAAGGTCATAAGGAAACACTTTTGCGAAGAGTTCTGGGTCTGCAATCCAGCCACCAGCAAGTTGTGGTGTCAGCGACGATGTCGCCCAGGTATCCATGATGTCCATCTCTCCAACGAAACCGTTCGGCTGGTTTCGTTGCGACTCGGTGTAACCGGCTGGCACATCGCTCGATGGGTCAACCGGCAATAGCGAGTGGTCGGGAACCAGCGGGGAATCAAACTGAGTCTCACCGTTTGCATCGATTGCGTACCAAACCGGAATCGGAACACCGAAGAAGCGCTGTCGCGAAATCAACCAGTCGCCGGTGAGGCCATTGACCCAGTTCTCGAAACGAACTCGCATGAAGTCTGGGTGAAAGTTGAGCTGCTTGCCGAGGGCAATCAATCGCTCACGCAGGTCTGCGTCGCGACCACCGTTGCGCACGTACCACTGGCGGGTCGAGACAATCTCGAGTGGCTTGTCGCCCTTCTCGAAGAACTTCACCGGATGCGTGATTGGCTTTGGTTCGCCAACCATGTCTCCAGATTCCTGCAGCAGTTCAACGATGCGCTGCTTGGCTGAGAATACGGTCTTTCCGGCTAGTTCGGCGAACACCTCTTGCCCGCGAGCACTGGTAATTGCCTCTGGTGCTTCTGCAAGGATGCGGCCATCCCAGCCGATGATTGCGCGGTTTGGCAGGTCGAGCTCGCGCCACCAGATGACGTCGGTCACGTCACCGAAGGTACAAATCATCGCGATGCCAGAACCCTTGTCGATTTGTGCCAAACGGTGGGCAACAACCGGAACCTCAACGCCAAACAGCGGGGTCTTCACGGTCTTGCCGAATAGCGGCTGGTAACGCTCGTCATCGGGGTGAGCGACCAAAGCAACACAGGCAGGCAAAAGCTCTGGGCGAGTGGTCTCGATGAAGATCTTGCCGCCATCCCAGAGTTCGGGTGCAACGTCGAAGCCAACGCGGTGATAGGCACCAGGCTGATCGCGATCTTCGAG
>CANGGA010000027.1 GCA_947453285.1 Microbacteriaceae bacterium
AAACTCGAAAGTGTTCAGCGCGGCCGCAACATAGAGCATCGAGCCACCAACCAAAATCGGTGTCACGCCTCTCGACTGAATCTCTTCGATAATTGGTCGCACCTGTTGTTGATATTCGGCTGCGGTTGACTCATCGCGAATTTCGAGAACATCGATCATATGGTGCTTGATGCCTCGTTGCTCTTCGACAGACAACTTGGCGGTTCCAATATTCATTCCGCGATAAAACTGCATCGAATCGCAATTAACAATTTCAGCATCGCGCCCGCGAGAAATAATCTTCTCGGCAATTCGAAGGCCGAGTTCAGATTTGCCAGCGCCAGTTGGGCCGACCACGGCAAGAAGATTGATTTGCGACACTGGCTTCCAGCTAATGTTTTGGCTTCAGGCTTAGATTTAGCGCAACTTTGGCACCTGGCGAGCTGCCATGAGCATCGAGCTCTGGCACTGCGCACGAGGCCGCCTCGGCGCGATCCCAGGCGTCGCCGGCGATTGTTCTGCGCAATGAATACTGAGAGTCTTGGGTCAGGTCGGCAATCAAGTGATACGGAGCCGCCTCGGTGATTGTGCAGGTCACGAGATCGCCTGGTCGCGGGGTTTCCGAGCCGGCCGGCACCTCGAAGTGCACGAGTCTAAAGTCGCGTGCACGGCCCGACAGGCGGTTTGTGCGGTCATCCTTGCGCCCCTCGTTGGCAACCAAAACCTCTACGGTCTTGCCAATTTGAGCCTGGTTTTCTTCTAGAGCCAGACGGTTGACCACAGCCAAAAGTCGTTCGTAGCGCTCTTGGACGACAGCCTTAGGCACCTGATCGGGCAGATCTGCAGCAGGGGTGCCCGGGCGCTTGGAGTATTGAAAAGTGTAGGTAACCGCGAATCGCGCCTCTTCGACAACGCGAACCGTTTCTAAGAAGTCTTCTTCGGTTTCGCCAGGAAAGCCGACGATTATGTCGGTGCTGAGTGATGCGTGAGGCATCGCCGCGCGAACCCTGTCGATGATTCCGAGGTATTTTTCACTGCGATAGCTTCGGCGCATATCTTTCAAAACTTTGTCGCTGCCAGATTGAAGCGGCATGTGCAGTTGCGGCATGACGTTGTGGGTTTCGGCCATAGCCTCGATCACGTCATCGGTGAATGCAGCCGGATGCGGAGATGTGAATCGAACACGTTCTAGTCCTGCAATGTCTCCACAGGCTCGAAGCAATTTAGCGAATGCTCCCTTGTCGCCAAACTCGACACCGTAGGTATTCACGTTCTGACCGAGCAGGGTAATTTCGATGACGCCATCTGCAACAAGCGCTCGAATTTCATCGAGAATCTCTTCTGGCCGTCTGTCGCGTTCTTTGCCGCGCAAGGTTGGCACGATGCAAAAAGTGCAGGTGTTGTTGCAGCCGACCGAGATGCTCACCCAGGCCGAGAATGTTGAATCACGCTTGGCGGGAAGGCTGCTCGGAAATGTCTCGAGCGCTTCGACTATCTCGACCTGCGCCTCTTGATTGTGACGGGCGCGCTCGAGAAGCACAGGCAAGGATGAAATGTTATGGGTGCCGAAAACTACATCTACCCAAGGGGCTTTGGCAATGATGATGTCGCGGTCTTTTTGCGCGAGACAGCCACCCACAGCGATTTGTAGATCTGGGTTTTCTTGCTTTTTCTCAAAGAGAATGCCGAGGTTGCCATAGAGCTTGTTGTCTGCGTTTTCACGAACTGCGCAGGTGTTGAAAACCACTACGTCGCTTTCGCCTGGCTCGCCTTCGACGTAGCCGGCTGACTCGAGCAAACCCGAAAGGCGCTCTGAATCGTGCACATTCATTTGGCAGCCAAATGTGCGCACTTCATAGGTTCGAGTCATGGTTTGAGTCATTTGGGTTGATTTTACCCCGAGGTTTGAAATTGGTCGGCTCTAGTTTGCGAGCGACTGTTCGGCCTCTTTCACTGCGGTAAGCACAATCGAAGATGAATAGCCCTTGCGTGCCAGATAGCCGTTGAGTCTGCGTTGACGAACATCGCGTTCTAAGTGAGCCATTCGTGGTGCCCGCTTTATCGCTAGTTCGATTGCGGTGGCGAGTTCATCTTCGCTGGTTACCTCTGCG
The DNA here is from genome assembly GCA_947453285.1 of Microbacteriaceae bacterium. GTDB lineage: Bacteria > Actinomycetota > Actinomycetes > Actinomycetales > Microbacteriaceae > Rhodoluna. The sequence goes on from CANGGA010000027.1 coordinate 2,091, forward strand.
GTGGCCTGCTCGACGATGCTTACCTCAACGCCCTTTTGACTCAATTCGCGCTTGATGGCCGATTTTGCAAGACCCTTGAACTTGCGGCGTGAGTTGACGATGGTCTCTGCGTATGCCAGATCGTCGATAAGGCCGACCTCAATAAATCGTTCGATTACCGAATCGGCAATTTCGGCATCGATTTCGCGCTTTTCAAGTATTTGCCTAAGTGTGTGAGCCGACTTCGCTCCCCTTGAGAGTTGGTAGAGCAGTACGTTTCGTGCCCGCTGTTCTTGCCGAGCCGGAGAAAGCGTTCGAGGCGCACCTTCGCCATCTTCATTTTTCGAATTTCTTCGAAAATTGGCGGGTGCGCCTCGACGCTTTTGATTCATATGGATTTAGCTTGCGCTAGCAGCCTTTGCTGCCTTTGCTGGAGCCGCAACTTCATCGGTAGCGACTGGAGCTGCGTCTTCGACGGGAAGGTCTGCAACGGCGCGTGGCACACCAATGCCGAGCTTGGTCTTGATCTTCTTCTCGATCTCGTTTGCAACCTCTGGGTTAGCAATCAAGTAGTTGCGAGAGTTCTCTTTGCCCTGGCCGAGTTGTTCGCCTTCGTAGGTGTACCAGGCACCAGACTTCTTGACGATTTCGTGCTCGACACCAAAGTCAAGCAATGAACCTTCGCGTGAGATTCCAACACCGTAAATGATGTCGAACTCTGCCTGCTTGAACGGTGCAGCCATCTTGTTCTTGACGACCTTGACGCGTGTGCGGTTACCGACAGCGTCTGTTCCGTCTTTCAAAGTTTCAATGCGACGAATGTCAAGACGAACCGAAGCATAGAACTTCAGCGCCTTTCCACCTGCGGTGGTCTCAGGGCTTCCGAAGAAGACACCAATCTTTTCGCGCAACTGGTTGATGAAGATCATGGTGGTGCCGGTGTTGCTAAGAGCACCGGTCAACTTGCGAAGTGCCTGAGACATCAAACGAGCCTGAAGACCAACGTGTGCGTCACCCATTTCGCCTTCGATTTCGGCACGTGGAACTAGTGCTGCAACCGAGTCGATAACCACGATGTCGATTGAGCCAGAGCGAATTAGCATGTCTGCAATTTCGAGAGCCTGTTCACCGGTGTCTGGCTGGCTGACAAGAAGCTCGTCGATGTTGACACCGAGTGCCTGAGCGTAAACCGGGTCAAGCGCGTGCTCGGCGTCGATGAATGCGGCGGTGCCGCCGTTCTTCTGAGCGTTAGCGATCGCGTGAAGTGCGACGGTGGTCTTACCTGAAGACTCTGGACCGTAAATTTCGATGATTCGACCCTTTGGCAAGCCGCCGGTGCCGAGTGCTACGTCTAGTGCGATTGAGCCGGTTGAGATTACCTCAACCGGAGCGCGCTCGTCTGAGCCGAGGCGCATGATTGAACCTTTGCCGAACTGGCGGTCGATCTGAGCTAGAGCCGTATCGAGGGCCTTTTCGCGGTCTGATGGTGATGGCATTTGAGCTTCTTTCTGACTGCTTCTATTTCAACTGACACTAGAGGTGACTGCCGACATTGCTGCCGCCTGTCGCCGAATCTGTTGAGAAATAACCTCAGCAGCACCGGTTGTTAGCAGGTTAGCAGGTTTCGAACAGATTTTCGAACAATATTTGTTTTGGCGTGTCGCTAATTCGGTTTTTTGTTCTTTTTGGTTTTGCCATGCCAGCGGTCTTTTGGCACCCCGTTGGCGGCACAAATGGCCAGCCACACGTCTTTTGGGTCATCTCCGGCGTCGAGACACTGTTGGCCGGTGCGATCTGACAACTCGGTTAGCGCTAAATCTCTAAGCAAGATAGCGGCGTATTCGGCCCCAAACTCATCGTTCATGAGCTCATTAAATTGACTGAGGCGCACTTTGGCCTAGCGGCTGCTACTTAGCCTGTTTGGCTGATTCGTTGGCTGTGCCAATAAGGAATGCGTCGAACTCATCGAGCTCAACATCGCCGAATCGCTTCGCCGAGACACCAGAAACGAGGGTTTCGGGAACGCTGTCTGGGATGCCCTCGACTAGAGCTAGACGGTCGCTGACTTCACGCAGAATGCGCGAAACAGAGACTTCTAGAGCCTCGGCCAACGAGGCCAGAATCTCTGATGAAGCCTCTTTTTGGCCGCGTTCAACTTCGCTTAGGTAGCCGAGAGCAACGTTGGCTCGAGCCGCCACCTGGCGAAGTGTTTGACCCTTCTGGGTGCGAAAATCGCGCAGTACGTCGCCGATTTCTTGACGAATAAGTGCCATCTGGGCCTCCTTTGCAGTTAATCTACCTTGACCTTGCGACAAATCTAACCAAAGTGACTGAAAGTTGCCTGACTGTCGCTCAACCTTAAACCGACCTAGAGGCTCAGATAGTCCCAAAGCTGTTCGGCAACTGCCAAAGCAGCTGCCTCTCGAACCGAGGTGCGTGACCCAGTAAATCCAAAACTGCCGAGCATCGGTTCGACGCCTGGTGCCTGCACTGCGACAAAGACCGTGCCCGCGGCGTGGTTGCCTTCTGAATTCGGGCCGGCAACTCCCGTGGTTGAAATGCCAATCACGCGATCGAGCGAAATCTCGGCCGCGTGAGCAAAGCGCTCGCGAACTCCACCGGCCATGGCGATTGCAACATCGGCCGAGACCGCTCCCCTGGCATCCAGTAAATTTTGTGGAACACCTAGAAGCTCTCGCTTGAGCGAATCTTGATAGGCGGTCACCGATCCGAGCACCACCTTCGATGCACCCGCTATCGAAATAAAGTTTGAGGCAACCAGGCCGCCGGTTAGCGATTCGGCGATGGCAAGTTTTAGATTGCGTTTTTCAAGTTCAGCCAAAATCTGCTGATGGAGGTCTGAGTTCATTTCTTGCGTAATTTCAATTCGGCGTCAACATATTGCAAACCGCTCACGATAGTCGCGATGAGCGCGGTGAATATAAGAACAAACTCAACAGGCTTGAGCCAGCCAAAGTATGAATCGAGCGGCGAGATCAAGAAACCGATTGCAATCGATTGAATTATGGTTTTGAATTTTCCGCCACCGGATGCCGCCAAGACTCTGCGCTTTGCAACGACCAGGCGATAGACAGTGATGCCTATTTCGCGAATCAAGATAACGACCGTGATGTACCAACTCAAGTCGCCGAGAACCGAAAGCGAGACCAGCGCACCGCCGATAAGTGCTTTGTCGGCGATTGGATCTAGCAGTTTGCCGAGATTGGTCACGAGGTTGCGCTTGCGAGCAATCGCGCCATCGATGCCGTCGGTTGAAATGGCCAAAACAAAAAAGAACACAGCAAACCATCGTTGCCAACTTTGACGTTCGGGCGCGGCAAAGAGCAATGCGATGAATATCGGAACCAGAGCGATTCGAGCAATGGTGATCGAATTCGGAAGGTTTAGCTTTGAGGCCACTAGTTGCGGCCCGTCAGCTGCCAAGCATCTTCGTCGCCATCGTCTTCGTCGTCGTCATTAGCTCGGGCGATAAAGTTTGCCGGGTCACCAGCACCGAATGCTTCGAAACCGGGCGCCTCTGCCTCAATCTCACGAGCTGCGGCAGTCACAGCCGGAGTTGCCTTGGCTCCAGGCTCACCGCGAAGTTGCGCGAGCACTGTGCCGAGTTCTTCTGGGCGAACCATTACGTCGCGAGCCTTAGAGCCTTCGCTCGGGCCGACAATGTTGCGCGACTCGAGAAGATCCATGAGGCGGCCCGCCTTGGCGAAACCGACTCGCAATTTGCGCTGAAGCATTGAGGTTGAACCGAACTGCGAATTGATAATCAATTCTGCAGCCTGCAACAAGACCTCTAGGTCGTCGCCGATGTCTGCATCGACAACTCGAGCTGCCTTGACCTCGTTCACGTCTTCGCGATATTCGGGCTTCATCTGCGCCTTGACGTGCTCGACTACGCGGTGCAACTCGTCTTCGGCCAGCCAGGCACCCTGAACACGAATTGGCTTGTTGGTGCCCATTGGTGAGAACAGAGCATCGCCCTGGCCGATGAGTTTTTCTGCACCGGTTTGGTCGAGAATCACGCGAGAGTCTGTGATCGATGAAACCGAGAACGCGAGACGGCTTGGAACGTTTGCCTTGATCAAACCGGTGACGACATCGACAGATGGTCGCTGAGTAGCAAGAACTAAGTGAATTCCAGAGGCACGAGCAAGCTGAGTGATTCGAACGATTGAGTCTTCTACGTCGCGTGGGGCAACGATCATGAGGTCGGCCAACTCGTCGACAACTACCAGTAGATACGGGTAAGGCTGCAGTTTGCGCTCGCTGCCCTCTGGCAACTTGATTTCGCCGGCGACGATTGCGCGGTTGAAGTCATCGATGTGTTTGAAGCCAAAAGATGCGAGGTCGTCATATCGAGAATCCATCTCTTTGACGACCCACTGCAAAATTTCGGCAGCCTTCTTGGCATCTGTGACGATTGGAGTGATGAGGTGCGGCACACCCTGGTAGGCGGCAAGTTCGACGCGCTTCGGGTCAACCAAAATCATTCGCACTTCTGCCGGCTTCGCTCGCATCAGAATCGATGTGATCATCGAATTGATGAAGCTAGATTTTCCGGCTCCGGTAGCACCGGCAACCAAGAGGTGAGGCATCTTCGCAAGGTTGGCCACAACGAAGCCGCCTTCAACGTCTTTTCCGACGCCGATGGTCAATGGATGCAGACTCTGCTTGGCAACCGGAGAGCGAAGAACGTCGCCTAGCGAAACGATTTCGCGATCAGTGTTTGGAATTTCGATTCCGATTAGCGACTTGCCTGGGATGGGCGCAAGGATGCGAACTTCGTTGCTTGCCACAGCATATGAAATGTTGTTGCTCAATCGGGTAACCGCTTCGACCTTCACGCCAGGCGCAAGTTCAACTTCGTAACGGGTTACTGTCGGGCCGCGAGAAAAACCAACCACCTTGGCAGCAACATCGAACTCACCGAAGACGCTGTCGATTGATGCAACAATGCTGTCGTTTGCAGCGGTCTTTGCCTTCGGTGGCGTGCCTGGGGTTAGCAAGTCGTTCGCCGGTAATACGTATGGCTTTAGTCGCATTGGCTTTGGCGCAGCAGCTGGCTCGGCCGGCAAATCAATTGCTGCGGTATTTGCCGTTGGCTCGGCAACTAGCTCAATTGGTTCGGTTGCTGGTTCAGAAATTGAAGTATCAACAGAGGGAACGCTTAACTCGGTCTGCTGACCAAACAGCGAATCGAATGCGTCGCTGTTATCTTCTGGTGCTTCATCGCTGACCAGGGCGTTGTCAAAGGCGGGGTCGGTGCCCTTGCCGCGACGCCACCATGGCACCTTGGTGCCATCGAAAGCATCGAGAACGTCGTCTTCGTCTTCTTCGACGACATCGACCTTTTCTTTGCCTTCGCCGAAGAGGTAATTCTTTAGTTCGCGCAGGCGCTCCGGAATTCGAGTTGGCGAAGTCTTGGTCATGATCAAAATCGAACCAAACAGGATGAGTGCCATGACCGGCACCGCTCCCCAGATGGTAATTGTTGTCAAGAACGGCCACGAGATGAGCCAGCCAAAGAGACCGCCGGCAATGGTAAGCGGCCAAGCGCCATCGGCCGGCTTCGGCTGCGAGCTAAATAGGTGAAAGAAACCGCTGACCGAAACGGTAAGCAAGAACAGGCCGATGCCAATGCGGCCGTTGTCGCGAACGGTCGATGGATGGCGCATCAGGTAGAACGCGAAGACCACAGCTAAAACCGGAAGCGCATAGGCAACGCGACCGAATAAGAGCCCGGCCGAGTGAGCGTTCAGCTCTTTGGCAAAGCCATCTTTGGCCATGAACCAGGTCGTGATTGCACCAGCGACGCCTAGCAGAAACAAAAAGAACGGGATGCCGTCGCGACGGTCTTCTTTGGCAATCTTCTCTGGGCTGAGGGCGCGAGCCGCGGCTCCAACGGCGTGGGCGAAAACCAGGTAAACGCGCACTCCTAGGTTCTGTGGGTGCCCTTCGCTTGCCGCCTTGCGTGGTGCAGAGGTGCCGCGAGCGCGACTAGCGCCTCGGGCAGGTTTAGATTGGGCGGGTTTGCGTGTAGCCATGCCACAAATTTAACAGCGACCCCCGACTTTTCGCGGGAGGCAGGCGCGGCTATTCGGGCTGGCGGCAGCCATCCGTGAAGTGAACCGGCAACGATTAGTCGACGATGACGACCGGAATGATCATCGGGCGACGGCGGTGGGCCTTGTTGACCCAGGTGCCGATGGTTCGACGAATCACCTGCTGCATGGCGTAACTGTCACGGATGCCCTCGGCGGCTGCCTGGGCAAGCGCGAGCGAGATCTGCGGTTTGACGTCGTCGAAGACGTGATCTTCTTCGGCGAAGGCACGGGCGCGAATCTCTGGCCCAACCTTGATTCGACCGGTAGCGCCATCGATTGTGCAGAAGATTGAGATGAAGCCCTCTTCGGCAAGAACGCGACGGTCTTTGAGGTCTTCTTCGGTGATCTTGCCAACGGTCTTGCCATCAACGAAGAGCAGGCCGCACTCGACGGCACCGACCACTTCGGCAACGCCATCGGCCAGGTCGACAACCCAACCGTCTTCTGTGATTAGCACGCGCTCGCGGTCAACGCCGGTCTGCTCGGCCAACTTGCCATTGGCGATGAGGTGGCGATATTCGCCGTGCACCGGCATCACGTTTTTTGGCTTCAAGATGTTGTAGCAGTAGAGCAACTCTCCCGCTGCAGCGTGGCCAGAGACGTGCACCTTTGCATTGCCCTTGTGCACCACGCTTGCGCCGAGCTTGGTTAGCCCGTCGATCACTCGATAGACCGCGTTCTCGTTGCCGGGAATAAGCGAGCTAGCCAAAATCACGGTGTCGCCTTCGCCGATTTCGATGTCGTGCTCGAGGTTAGCCATGCGCGCAAGAACCGCCATCGGCTCGCCCTGCGAACCGGTCGACATGTAAACAAGTTGATTTTCGGGAATGTCGGTTGCGTGCTTCGAATCGATCAGCACGCCATCTGGAACATTCAGATAGCCCATCTGCTGCGCGATCTGCATGTTGCGAACCATGCTGCGTCCGACGAGTGCCACCTTGCGATTGTTGGCAACCGCAGCGTCGACGACCTGCTGAACGCGGTGAACGTGCGATGAGAAAGACGCAACGATTACGCGACGCTTCGAACGCGCGATGACGTTTTCGATGACCGGGCCAATTTCTTTTTCGAGCGGAGTGAAGCCGGGCACATCTGCGTTGGTCGAATCGCTCATAAACAAGTCGAGACCCTCTTCGCCGATTCTGGCGAAGGCGCGAAGGTCGGTCAGGCGGCCATCAAGTGGAAGCTGATCCATCTTGAAGTCACCGGTGTGCAAAACCTTGCCGGCGACGGTGCGAATCAATACCGCGAGCGCGTCTGGAATCGAGTGGTTCACGGCGATGAACTCGAGGTCGAAGTCGCCGAACTTCTTCTTCTGCCCCTCGGCGGTGACCAAGACATTAGGCGTGATGCGGTGTTCTTTGAGTTTGGCCTCAACAAAAGCGAGCGTAAGGGCTGAGCCGATAATCGGAATGTCTTCGCGCAAACGCAGAAGATAAGGCACGCCGCCGATGTGGTCTTCGTGACCGTGAGTCAGAACAATGGCGAGCACGTCATGCATGCGCTCACGGATGTAACCGAAGTCGGGCAAGATAACGTCGATGCCCGGCTGATTCTCTTCGGGAAACAGCACGCCACAGTCGACGATGAGCAGTTTGCCGTTGATTTCGAAGACTGTCATGTTGCGACCGATCTCGCCGATGCCGCCGAGCGGCACGATGCGAAGAACGTCTTTTCTTAGTGGAGCTGGGGCTGGAAGGGTTAGAACCATTGGTTCAACCTCCTATTGGTTTGGAGACCCTGACTAGCGAGTGGTGCCGGCAACCTTAGGTAGCGCACCACCAGCAGCCGCGTTGCGGTCTGGACGGAAGTTTTCAAAACTTAGGCCGGTGATTGGGCCTACCTTGTCGATGTCTTGCTCGATGCGAGCGGCCTCTGCCTCTTCAGGGCCGACGAGCGGTAGTCGAACGCGAGGGCTGCCAATGAGACCCAAGCCGTGCAAGATGTATTTGGCTGCGACTGTTCCAGGAACGTGAGTCATTGCAGCGCGAACCAGCGGTTCGAGAGAATTGTGCACCTTAAGTGCGTGGTGAAAGTCGTTGCGGTTGGTTGCGTCGATCATTTCACGGTATGCCGCCGGCGATATGTTGGCGGTCACGCCAATCAAACCGGTTGCGCCGATTGCCACGTGAGGCAAAATGTTGCTGTCGTCACCAGAGAAATACAGCAATCCGGTTTCGTTCATAACGCGAGATGCCTGAGCTAGATCGCCCTTGGCATCCTTGATTGCAACGAT
>CANGGA010000028.1 GCA_947453285.1 Microbacteriaceae bacterium
TTCTCCATACCCAGTTGAAGAGCAGACCGTTTCGATCTGGGCCGGAACCACCGGCAAGCTCGACGAGGTGCCTGTAGAAGACGTATTGCGCTTCGAAGGCGAACTGCTCGACTACTTGCGTCGCAACTCGAAGGCGTTGACCACGATTCGTGAAACCAACAACCTCGATGACGACACCGTTGCAGAGCTAACCAAGCAGGTCGCAAAGTTCAAGAAGAGCTTCGCAACCAGTTCTGGTGCAGCTCTTGCATCATCTGCTACCGCCGACTCACTTGATGAAGAAGAAGTTCACCAAGAGAAGATCGTCAAGCAGAAGCGCAAGAAGTAATTCGAAATAGCGAACTAACGAGAGAAGAGTAGGAGAGGCATGGGAGCGCAACTTCGCGTCTATAGGCAGAAAATTAAGTCTGCTCAGACGACCAAGAAGATCACTCGCGCCATGGAGTTGATCTCGGCGTCACGCATTGCCAAAGCGCAACAGCGTGTGGCCGCAGCAACTCCATACTCACGCGCTGTAACTCGTGCTGTCTCTGCCGTTGCTACCTATTCGAACGTTGATCACCCGCTAACCACCGAGCCGGCTCGCATCGATCGCGCGGCAGTGGTGATTTTCACTTCTGACCGTGGTCTAGCTGGAGCATTCTCTTCGAACGTTCTAAAAGAAGCGGAGCAGCTAACGACTCTTCTTCGCGAGCAGGGCAAGGATGTCGTCTACTACCTAATTGGTCGCAAGGCGGTTAGCAACTTCAACTTCCGTCGTCGTGAAAGCGCTCAGCAGTGGATCGGCGGAACCGACTTGCCAAAGGTCGACACCGCCAAAGAAATTGCAGACGCGGTTCTTGAGGTCTTCATGAAAGATTTCGCAGATGGTGGAGTTGACGAGATTCACTTGGTTTACAACCGCTTCGTGTCGATGATTACCCAGGAGCCAGAAGTGGTTCGACTGCTTCCGCTTCAGGTGGTTGAGGCCGAAGAGGCACCGGCAAGCAGCGAGGTTTTCCCGCTCTATGAATTCGAACCAGACGTTACGAAGGTGCTCGACGCACTGCTTCCGGTTTATGTCGAGAGCAGAATCTTCAACGGCATGCTTCAATCTGCTGCTTCTGAGCACGCAGCTCGCCAGAAGGCTATGAAGTCGGCAACCGACAACGCCGAGAAGTTGATTTTGAACTACACCCGATTGAGCAACGCCGCTCGTCAGTCAGAAATTACCCAGCAGATTTCCGAGATCGTTGGTGGAGCCGATGCATTGGCTTCATTGGGCGACGAGGACTAAGAGAAAGAAAGAGACATGGCCGAAACCAAAAAGAAGCCAGCCGCGAAAGCAGCGTCTAAGCCAGCCGCAAAGGCAGCAGCCCCTAAGGCCGCCGCTCCTAAGCCAGCAGCTAAGTCGACTGCCAAAGCCGGTGGCGTTGGTCGCATTGCACGTGTAAATGGTCCAGTGGTTGACATCGAGTTTCCTCACGATGCCATCCCAGCTATCTACAACGCGCTGACCACTGTTATCGAGCTAGATGGCGAGAAGACGACTCTTACCCTCGAGGTTGCCCAGCACCTCGGTGACGACTTGGTTCGCGGAATCGCGCTAAAGCCAACCGATGGTTTGGTTCGTGGCGCATCAGTTCAAGACACCGGCGCGCCTATCTCGGTTCCGGTTGGCGACGTCACCAAGGGCCACGTATTCAACGTGACCGGTGAAGTGCTAAACGCAAAGCCAGGCGAGAAGATCGAAGTCAACGAGCGTTGGTCAATTCACCGTCAGCCACCAGCATTCGACCAGCTCGAGTCAAAGACTCAGATGTTTGAGACCGGAATCAAGGTCATCGACTTGCTCACCCCTTATGTTCAGGGTGGAAAGATCGGTCTATTCGGTGGTGCCGGTGTTGGTAAGACCGTTTTGATTCAGGAAATGATTTACCGCGTGGCAGAAAACCACGACGGTGTGTCTGTATTCGCCGGTGTTGGTGAGCGTACTCGTGAGGGTAACGACCTAATCGACGAAATGACCGAGTCAGGTGTTATCGACAAGACCGCACTCGTGTTCGGTCAGATGGATGAGCCACCTGGCACGCGTCTTCGTGTTGCACTCTCAGCGCTAACCATGGCCGAGTACTTCCGTGACGTGCAGAAGCAAGACGTTTTGTTGTTCATCGACAACATCTTCCGTTTTACTCAGGCAGGTTCAGAGGTTTCAACTCTTCTAGGCCGCATGCCTTCAGCAGTGGGTTACCAGCCGAACTTGGCTGACGAGATGGGTCTTCTTCAGGAGCGCATCACCTCAACTCGTGGTCACTCGATCACTTCGTTGCAGGCTATCTATGTTCCAGCTGACGATTACACCGACCCAGCTCCGGCAACTACCTTTGCTCACCTTGATGCAACGACCGAGCTTTCTCGTGAAATTGCTTCGAAGGGTCTTTACCCAGCGGTTGACCCGTTGACTTCGACCTCTCGAATTCTTGACCCTCGCTACATCAGCAAGGATCACTACGAGACCGCTACTTCGGTAAAGCGCATCTTGCAGAAGAACAAGGAACTTCAGGAAATCATCGCCATCCTTGGTGTCGAGGAGCTTTCTGAAGAAGACAAGATCACAGTTTCACGCGCACGTCGCATTCAGCAGTACTTGTCTCAGAACACCTACATGGCTACCAAGTTCACTGGTGTTCCTGGTTCTACCGTGCCAATCAAGGAGACCATTGAGGGCTTCCACAAGATTGCAACCGGTGAATTCGACCACATTCCAGAGCAGGCCTTCTTCAACGTTGGTGGCCTAGACATGGTCATGGAACAGTACGAGCGCCTACAGAAGGAATCAGGCAACAAATAATGTCTGAGAAGACCCTGCACGTAGAGCTAGTAGCAGCCGACCAGGCTGTTTGGACCGGTTCGGCCAAGATGGTTATCGCTAAGACCGTCGAGGGTGAGATCGGTTTGCTTCCGGGTCACGAGCCAATGCTTGCGATTCTGGGTGAAGGTGAAGTTCGCATCACTCTGCCAACCGGCGAACAGTTGAAGGCATCGGCCGAAGACGGTTTTCTCTCGGTTGAGCGCGATGCAGTTACTATCTTTGCTCGTCACGCAGTGTTGATCTAATCGTTTAGAACAAAAGAAAACCCCACCTAGTCGGCGGGGTTTTTCTTTTTGCTCGCTTTGTCTTCGGGTGAGGGCTTTGGTTTGATTGCCTCGCGCTGCTCTTCGACAATAAGTTGAGCCGCGTGAGCGTTCGGCTGATAGAGCTCGTTGAAAACGCCAAGAGCGCCTCCGACTCCACCGCTTCGCTTTGGAAGTGTGCTTCTAAGCCAGGCAAGCAAGCCCATCTGATTACTCGGTGCGAGTTGGGTGTTCAGGTCGTTCACGTCGGTTCGCGGCCGGAACCCACTTCACGTCGCCGCCGTGCTTGATGTTTGCATAGCGGGCGAGCACAAACAAAAGGTCGCTTAGTCGGTTTAGGTATTTAGCAGCTAACAGGTTCACGCCACCGTCGTTGTGGCCTTTCTTGGCTGGCTCGGTGCCATAGGTTTCGATGGCGTGCCAGGTTGCTCGCTCGGCGCGACGCACAACTGTGCGGGCGAGGTGCAGACCAGCGGCCAAACCAGAACCGCCAGGCAAAATAAATGAGTCGAGCTTTGAAAGACCGGCGTTGTAGTGATCGATTGCCTCTTCGAGAGCGTCAACCCAAACCGCATCGACGCGTAGCGGCTCATACTCGTAGTGCTCGTTCAGTGGGTTCGATAGGTCAGCGCCAAGGTCAAACAGGTCGTTCTGAATCTGCGAAAGCAGTTGAAGAGTCTCGTGATCAAACTCATTTCGAGCAAGCGAGACGGCAACTCCGATTGCGGAGTTTGCTTCGTCGACATCGGCATAGGCTTCGATGCGCGGATCGGTCTTTCGTGTGCGAGAGAAATCGCTCAATCCCGTCATGCCTTCATCGCCAGTGCGTGTGTAAATCTTCGTGAGTTTGACCATTCGTCAAGTGTAAGCCCGGGCTGTTGGTTCACTTAGGGCAACTGCGAATCTAGACTTGAGCCGTGTTGTTCCTTCTGCCACCCTCTGAAACCAAAGCCAAAGGCACTTATGCCGGCGCTCGCGAGTCCTCGCTTTCGGTTCGAGACGTATCTTTGGCATTCGGCACACTTGAGCCTGCCCGAAAACTCGCTGCCGAAGTTTTGAACGACAAGAACCTGCTCGATGCACCGACCATGATGGCAATCGATCGCTACACCGGCACTCTTTATGGCGCTATCCACGGCCGTGGACTCAAGGGAACCCCAACCGAGCACGCTCACCTCAACGCGGCGGCGATGGCTCGCGCCAAAGAGACCGTTTTGATTCAGTCGGCCCTATTCGGGCTGATTCCGGCAACTGGGTTGATTCCGATTTACAAACTTTCGGCGACCCCCAGGCTCAAGGCAATCTGGGCCGAGCCGCACCAGGCGGTCTTTCGCAGGTTGCAGGGCCCAATCATCGACATGCGCTCGAAGCTATATTGTGCGCTTGCTCCAATTCCAGAGGAGATAGACAGTTATTACATGGATGTTGTGCTCGAGGCTGCCGATGGAACTCGCAGTTCGATGAACCACTTCAACAAGAAATCAAAGGGCGAACTGATTCACGCTGTTTTGAATGCAAAAGAGTTGCCAAAGTCGATAGCAGACTTGCGCCGAATTGCCAAGAAAGCCGGCTTCGGTTTAGAGCAAAGTGGCAGAGAGCTCACCCTGGTTGTGATTTATGCCAGCCCAATCGAAGGCTAAAGCTGATTTCGTCTGAAGCAACCTGGCGCGTGATCATTCACTAGACCGGTTGCCTGCATCAAGGCATACATGGTGGTGGCCCCAACGAAGCCAAAACCTAACTTGCGCAGGTGCTTGCTCATGGCCTCTGACTCGGCTGTGACCGCTAACCACTCGAAGTCGCCAGCAGGTCGCTTGCGCTTGCTTGCTGGGGGAGCGAATGACCAGACGATATCGCTAATGCTCTCGCCGTTCTTCTGTAGCTCGAGAATCAGATTGGCGTTTCGAATTGTGCTCTCGATTTTCGCTCGATTTCGAATAATGCCTTCGTCTTGCATCAAGTGCTCAACGTCGTCTTGGGTCATTCGAGCGACCTTGCGTAGGTCAAAGTTTTTGAAGGCTTTGCGAAAACCATCGCGACGTTTCAAAATGGTGATCCAGGAGAGACCAGCTTGAAAACCTTCGAGAGCGATTCGTTCGAAGATGGCTTGATCGCCTGTGACTGCCACGCCCCATTCAGTGTCGTGGTATTCGCGATAGACCTCGTCGGTGTTAAGCCAGGAACAGCGAACTAGACCGTCTTCGAATTTTTTTGAAGAGCTCATTCCTTTATCGCAATGCCTTCGAGCTTGAGCAGCAATCTCTTGGTCGGCAGGCCTTCGCCACCGGAATAGCCAGTGATTCGACCCGAGGCACCTAGAACTCGATGGCAGCCGACAATGATTGGCACGGGGTTAGAGCCCACGGCACCGCCAACCGCTCTGGAGGCTAGTGGCTTGCCAAGTTTTGCGGCGATGTCGGCATAGCTGACGGTCTTGCCGAAGCCGATCTTGGCGATTTGCTTATAGACGGCCTTCTGAAACTCGGTGCCGTGAAGCTCGACCGGCAGATCGAACTTGCTTAGCTTGCCGGCAAAGTATGCGGTCAGTTGCTTCTTGGCTTCGCGCAACACCTTGCTAGAGCCAAAGTCGGGGGAGCGCTGGCCAATAACGAGACCGGTGATCTTCTCGCCGGTCGACTCGACGGTGATGGCGCCAATCGGTGAATCGAAGCTGATGCTTGCGTCTGCAATGTTCATGCATCCCAGAATAAGACAAAGGCCGGGTCTCAACGATTCACGAAGAATCTGTTGAAAACCCGGCCAAAGTCTTTGGCTGTGAATAACAGCTGGTTACATTGCCTTCCAAGCTTCATCGAGGCATCCGCGCAGAATCTGCTCGATCTCGTTGAATTCGTCAGGACCAATGGTTAGCGGCGGTGCTAGCTGAACAACCGGGTCTCCGCGGTCATCCGAGCGGCAATAAAGCCCCTCTTCGAACATGCGGTGAGACAGAATGCCACGAAGCAGCTTCTCGCTCTCCTTGTCATTGAAGGTCTCCTTGGTGTTCTTGTCTTTCACCAATTCGATTGCCCAGAAATAACCTGCGCCACGAACGTCACCAACGATTGGCAGGTCACGCAACTTGTCGAGAGTCGCCTTGAACTGGCCCTGGTTGCGCGCAACGTTGCCAACGAGATCTTCTTCATCGAAGATGTCGAGGTTCTCAAGAGCAACTGCACAAGAAACCGGGTGACCACCGTAGGTGTATCCGTGAGGGAAGATGTTCGTGCCGTGCTTAAATGGCTCAAACAACTTTTCGGCAACCATCAATGCGCCGATTGGGGCGTATGCAGAAGTCATACCCTTTGCGACGACCATCATGTCTGGCTCGAAATCGTAGAGTTCCGAGGCAAACATTGCACCGGTGCGTCCGAAGCCATCGATGGTCTCGTCGGCAACAATCAACACGTCATACTTGTCGCAAATTTCGCGAACGCGATCGAAATAGACCTTTGGTGCCGTAAAGCAACCGCCAGAGTTCTGAACCGGTTCAAAGATGAAAGCTGCAACGGTATCTGGGTCTTCAAACAGAATCATTTCTTCGACTCGGTTTGCTGCCCAGAGCGCGAATTCTTCTTCGGTTGCGAAGTCGTCTTGCGCGCGGTACCAGTTGGTGTTTGGAACTCTAAAGGTGCTTGGCACTAGCGGCTCAAACATCTTCTTCATTGACGGAATGCCAGTTAGTGAAAGGGCTCCGTGCGAGGTGCCGTGGTAGGCAACGGCTCGGGTTAGCACCTTGTGCTTGGTTGGCTTTCCGATCATCTTGAAATACTGTTTCGCCAACTTCCAAGCAGTTTCGTTTGCCTCGCCACCACCGGTGGTGAAGAAAACGCGGCTCAGGTTCTTTGGCGCATACGAGAGCAGGCGCTCAGAAAGTTCGATGCCTGGCTTGTGTGCGTGCGACCAAAGCGGGAAGTAGTCAAGCTCTTTCATCTGCTTGGCTGCTGCCTCGGCAAGGCGAGCACGTCCGTGTCCGGCGTTTACCGAGAACAAACTCGAGATGCCGTCGAAGTACTTCTTGCCGTTTTGGTCCCAGAAGTGGTGACCTTCTGCCTTGGTGATGATCGGGATCTCACCCTTGGCGGTGTAATACGGGCTGTGGCGAGTGAAGTGAAGGAACATGTTTTCCTTCGCTGACTGCTGCAGCATCTGTGTGGTTGCTTCTTTGCCTGCTTTGCGGGCGTCTAGAAGCGGGGTGGCGCGGTCGGCTTTAGCATTGGTCGTCCCATTCGACGGCTTGAACGCGGTTTTAACTCCGCGAGCAAGTTTGCTCACCAGGCTCTCCTTGGTTGCCATGAAATATCACTCTTTACATTGTTTGTTGTTGTTTGTGGAGACGCATCATCGCGTTCCCCAGTTGTAGAACTGCTTGTGCAACTTCAAATAGACGAATGTCTCGGTTGAAGTAACTCCGGGCAGCGACCGGATCTTTGAATTGAGTAGCTCTATGAATTCGTCATCGTCTTCACAGATCACCTCAACCAAAATGTCAAAACTTCCTGCGGTGTGAACCACATAATCTGTCTCGGATAGCGCGGCAATTTTTTGTGCGATTTCGCGAGTGTCGCCGGTGCAGCGAATTCCAATCATGGCCTGGCGAAAGAAGCCAAGCTGCATCGGGTCTGTAACGGCAACAATCTGCAGCACGCCGGTCTCGGTGAGTTTTTGAACTCGCTGACGAACGGCTGCTTCGCTTAAGCCAACGGCTTTGCCGATTTCTGCGTATGAGCGGCGTCCATCGAATTGCAATTGCTCGATGATGCCTTTAGAGACGTCATCGACAGTTGCTACTTTGGCTGCGGTTCTTACCATGGTTCGATTTTGGCACTCAAAATGCCATTTCACAAACGAATCCGTAGCGTTTTGCCGATTTAGATAACGAAAAGGTCACTTAGGGGTCATTTTGCCTATGTTTTCGTAATTATCCTGTCGAAGTTATAGGGTTTTGAGTGTTGGAATCTTTCGCACCCCAACGACCTGCCAATCGGCTGGTCTCAAGCGGTGCAGACTCAAAGGAGAGTGAGCGATGTCGCTCAAGCAGTTGAAAAACTTCGTCAATGGCGAATATGTAGATGCCAAGTCTGGTCAAAGCGCAGACATCTTCGATCCGGCAACGGGCAAGCCATATGCCACAGCTCAGCTCAGTGGCGCAGAAGACATCGATCACGCATACAAGGTCGCCGACCAGGCGTTTGAATCTTGGTCGCAGACCACTCCGGCAGAGCGCCAACTCGCACTCTTCAGAATTGCAGATGCACTCGAAGCACGCGCAGAAGAGATGGCAGACGTTGAATCTCAGAACACCGGAAAGCCACGCCCAGGGCTTATCGAAAACGAAGTTCTAGTTTCGGTTGACCAGATTCGTTTCTTCGCCGGTGCTGCACGAAATCTTCAGGGATTAGCTACCGCAGAATATGCGAAAGACCACACCTCTTCTATTCGTCGCGAACCAATCGGCGTCATCGGGCAGGTGACTCCTTGGAACTACCCATTGAACATGGCGACCTGGAAGTTTGCGCCAGCACTTGCTGCCGGAAACACAATCGTGATCAAGCCTTCAGACACGACGCCGGCATCGACTTTGTTGCTCGCAGAAATCGCATCGGAGTTTTTGCCAAAGGGTGTCTTCAACGTTGTCACGGGTGACCGCGACACCGGTCGTGCATTGGTTGAGCACAAGATTCCGCAGATGGTTGCCATCACCGGTTCTGTTCGTGCCGGCATGGAAGTTGCCAAGTCTGCAGCCCTTGACCTCAAGCGCGTTCACCTCGAACTAGGCGGCAAGGCGCCGGTCATTATCTTTGGCGATGCAGATCTCGATGCAGCGGTTGCTCAGCTAACCGTCGCCGGCTTCTTTAACGCAGGTCAAGACTGCACCGCCGCAACTCGCATGCTCGTGCACGAATCGGTTCACGAAGAGTTCGTTGCCAAGTTGGCCGCGAGCGTGAAGGCTAATGCCCTAACCGGTCAGCCTTCTCGCGATGACATTCTGTTTGGCCCGGTCAACAACGTGAACCAGCTCGAGCGCGTTCAGGGCTTTGTCGACCGCTTGCCAGATCACGCCAAAATCGAAGCCGGCGGCCACGCCATCGAAGACAACGGCGGTTACTTCTTCGAGGCCACCATCCTGTCTGGTTTGAAGCAGAACGACGAGCACATTCAGTCTGAGATCTTCGGCCCAATTGTCACAGTGCAGAAGTTCAGCACCGACGAAGAGGCTCTGCGCTGGGCGAATGACGTTCAGTATGGCTTGGCTTCATCGGTCTGGACCAAAGACCACGGCCGCGCAATGCGCTTTTCGAAGGGGCTCAACTTCGGTTGTGTCTGGATCAACACCCACATTCCGTTGGTTGCCGAAATGCCACACGGTGGCTTTAGACACTCTGGCTATGGCAAAGACCTATCGAACTACGGCTTCGAGGACTACACGCGCGTTAAGCACGTCATGAGTTACATCGGATAACGAGTGAAACCGCAAGCTTGCTTGCTGGTTGAGCGAGTTGACGATGTTGAACGAAGTGAACACATTGGCTAGTCCAGTGTTGCACGAAGTGAACACATCGGATAAGTTCTCCACAGCTTTCGGCTAGTTAGCCACGGATGCTCGCGCAAGCGGCAA
>CANGGA010000029.1 GCA_947453285.1 Microbacteriaceae bacterium
GCAAAGAAGCCAGTAGCTAAGAAGGCTGTTGCAAAGAAGGCTGCACCTAAGAAGGCAACCGCTGCAAAGAAGCCAGTAGCTAAGAAGGCTGTTGCAAAGAAGGCTGCACCTAAGAAGGCAACCGCTGCAAAGAAGCCAGTAGCTAAGAAGGCTGTTGCAAAGAAGACTGTTGCGCGCAAGCCAGCAGCTAAGAAGGCAGCTCCTAAGAAGGCTGTAGCTAAGAAGGCAGCTCCTAAGAAGACTGCTGCAAAGAAGCCAGCTGCGAAGAAGGCTGTTGCAAAGAAGACTGTTGCGCGCAAGCCAGCAGCCAAGAAGGCAGCACCAAAGAAGGCAGCTCCTAAGAAGACTGCTGCGCGCAAGCCAGCAGCTCGCAAGGTAGCAAAGAAGAAGTAATTCTTTCTCTTCACGAAAGATCCCACCGATTCGTCGGTGGGATTTTTCTTTTTTGTTAGTCTTAGCGAGATTTAGAAGGAGCTAGGTTGACCGATTCGACGCGAGTGAAACTCGAGCCGCTTGGCGCTACCTTCAACAAGCTCTGGTCTGCCACACTCGCCAGCCACCTGGCCGATGGCCTATTCAAGACCGCAGTGCCTCTGCTTGCGGCAACGCTGACCCGAGACCCGGTGATCATCGCGGCCCTTTCGGCCATAGTGATGCTGCCTTGGCTGCTTTTCGCCATTCCGATTGGCTCGCTGGTAGACCGAGTCGACCGCCGCAAGGCCATGGCCTTAGCCAACTCGATCAGGTTTATCGCAAGCGCCGTCTTGACCCTTGCCATCGTCTCCGGCGTCGTGAACATTCCGATTCTCTACATCATCGCTTTTGTGATTGGCGCAGCCGATGTGCTCTATGACACCACCGCCCAGGCGCTTTTGCCGCAAATGCTGAAGCCCGAACTTCTCGAAAGAGGCAACTCGCGGTTGCAGATCGGCGCAACCATGGTTGGCGAGATGGTTGGTTCGCCGATGAGCGGCATCCTGTATGTGATTGCAATTGGCCTGCCATTTATTTCTGGCACGCTCGGCGTGCTCTTGGCCGCGGTTTTGGTTGCGGTCATCCCAGGTTCTTATAAGCGCGTCATGAACCTCACACATGACGGAAGCGAGCCGGTGAAAACCAGTTTGATGGCCGACATGAAGTTTGGCATTCGCTACCTCTATGAAGACAAGAACCTCTTGAAGCTGGTTCTATTCACCACCACCGTCGGTTTCTGGTTTTCGGCGACCGGGTCGACCATGGTGCTCTTTATGTTGCACGACCTAAAGGTTCCTGTTTCGGCATTCGGCTTCGTTCTGCTTGCCTCTGCAGTAGGAAACATAATCGGCGGCTTCGTGGCGCCAAAACTTTCTGGCCGCTTCGGTCGCATGAACACAATGGCGGTTGCGATTTTTCTTTCGGGTTTCGTAATGGCAATCGGCGGCTTCTCGCCGAACGTGTGGGTGTGGATTGCGCTTGCCATTGTTGGTGGAGTCGCAATGGCGCAGTGGAACATCTTGTTGATGTCGACTTATCACCAGATAATTCCGAACGAATTATTTGGTCGCATTCACGGAACTCGCAGAACACTGGTTTGGGGTCTAATGCCGGTTGGTTCGATGGTCGGCGGTCTGCTAGCCAAGATTGATTTGCGCGCGCCAATGATTATCGGCGGCGGTTTGGCCGCCTTGATTTCACTTTTCGGAATTCCGTTTGTGCGCAGCCTTAGCAAACTGGTTGAGACCGAAAAGGCATAATTAGTTTTTAGCGACAACCCATTCGGCTGCCGACTTGAGAGTTGGGTGTTTGAAGGTGAATCCGCTGTCGAGCAACTTTTGTGCAGACATCTTTTGTGAGCAAAGCAGAAGCTCATCAGCGCCTTCACCAAATGCCAATCGCAAAGCAAAAGCCGGCACTGGAATTACTGTTGGTCGCCCCATGGCCTTGCCAAGTGCAGCAATCAGTTGAGCACAGGTGGCTGGTTCTGGAGCGGTGATGTTGAAGGCACCTTTGGCACTCTTGTGATCAATCAAGTGGATGATCGCCGCCGCCTCGTCTTGCAGGCTGATGAACGCCCACCACTGCTTGCCATTGCCGAGCGGCCCGGCGACGCCAAGCTTGAGCAGTGGCATCAAGCGGCCTAGAGCGCCCTTTTGGCGCGACATAACCATGGTGGTGCGAGCGAGAACAACACGAACAGTCTTTGGTGCTTGCAGGGCCGCCTGTTCCCACGCGAAGGCGAGGTCAGACAAGAAGCCGGTGCCCTTTGGTGCTTCTTCGGTCAAGACCTTGTCACCGGTGTCTCCGTAGATTCCGCTTGCGCTGCCAGAAACGAAAACCTTCGGCGGTTTCTTTGTGTTCTTCATTGCCTCGACAAGCAATTCGGTCGCACGAACGCGTGACCAGATGAGTTCATCCTTGTATTTTTTGGTCCACGGCAGTTTGCCGGTGGTTGCCCCGGCTAGGTTAACTACGGCGTCGACTCCGTCGAGAGTGCCTTGCTGCAGATAACCGCGATCTGGCTGCCACTCGCGTTCAGAATCGTTGCGAGGTTCGCGACGAACCATGGTGACGACCTCGTCGCCGCGTGACTTAAGTTGGCGAATAACTTCGGTGCCGATGAGTCCGGTTGCTCCGGTGACTAATACGCGCATTTCAATCTCAATTCATGTCGTCTGGATTGGTGGCAATTCTGGTTTCGGTGTTGAGTGTTGCGATTAGCCCCATTTGGTGCTCGGTCAATTCGAAATCGAACACGTTGAAGTTTTCGGCAAGTCGATGTGGGTTCGAAGATTTCGGAATTACAAGATTGCCGAGCTGCAAATGCCACCGGATGATCACCTGGGCAACGCTTCGACCCACAGACTCTGCAATTTCGACGAGCAGCGGGTGAGTCATGAACCGAGCACGACCGAGCGGAGCCCACGCCTCGGTGTGTATGCCGTGTTGTTTGTTGAAATGGCGCAGCGAAGTCTGTGCGAGTTGTGGGTGCAACTCGACCTGGTCGATCGCCGGAACAACATTTGCCGAGGCAATAAGTTTTTCGAGGTGGTTGGCGTGAAAATTCGAGACCCCGATGCCTCGCACCAATCCGGTCTCCAGCGCTTCTTCGAATGCACGCCAGGTCTCGACATATTTGTCTTGCTTCGGGCAAGGCCAGTGAATCAGCATCATGTCGACATAACCGATGTTGAGGCGGTCGACCGATTCTTGAATTGCCTCTTTGGCCTCGTGGTATCCGTGTCGATCGTTCCAAATCTTTGAGGTCACGAAAATCTCTTCGCGTGCCAAGCCACTCTTTCGAATGGCAGCGCCGACCTCGGCTTCGTTGTCATAGAGAGCAGCGGTGTCGATGCGGCGATAGCCGATGTCGAGTGCGCCCTGCACGAGTTGCACCGCGATGTCTTGGTTGACCTTATAAACGCCAAGGCCGAGCTGCGGCATCTGCTGCCCAGAATTCAGCGTGACGAGCGGTGAGCCGGCCATTAGACTCTCCACGGGCCGAAGATCGGGTTCCACTCGGTGATGGTGCGCTCGCCGATATAGCCGGCGATGTCGAATGGGTCTTGGTCGAGCAACTTGGCCAACGCCTCAACCGACTCGGCACGCCAGATCAGCAGTGCTGTCGGGTTATTGACCATAGGGCCGCTGGCAAGCAGTGACCCTTCGGCAAGCCGCTCGGTGAGCCAGGCGCGGTGTGAGGGTCGAACCAGGTTCAAATCGTCAGGCTCGGCGCTGTATAGATAGGTAACAGCGAAAACGGCCATGACTACTCCTCGATTATTGGCAGGCTCTGGGTGTCAGTCGGCTGCTTGCCCAGATCTGGGGTAATACCAAGCGACATCACCGCTACCAGTGTCGCACCCAAACCGAAGACGATGGCGATTAACAAGGATGCCGTCGGCGAAACGGTGTCGATTGCGATGCCGGCCAGTGCGGCGCCTGCCGAATAGCCCATGAGTTGACCGGTGCCGACCCAACCGTATGCCTCTGGTGCATCTGCGGTTTTCACCGTGACGCCGATGATTGCGCCCAGGGTGCCAAGCACTGGAGCGATGCCCAGGCCGGCGATAAACCACGCGACAGACATCCAGATCGGGTCGGTTGGGTTAATGAAAACCAAGAGGTAGCCGAGGCAGATCAAAGACAAGAATCGGGTTAGTGCCCACTTGCCCTTATTGCGATTGCCAAGAAGCAGGCCGCCAATTATCGAACCAACCGAGAAGAGCGCGATCACCGGGCCGGCCACGTTTTTGCCAAGAACGGCAACCGTTCCAACCTCGACTCCGCTGAAACTGCCAATTAGCAGCAGGCCAAGAATTAGGTTCGCGAAGACAACCTTGTTCTTCAGCACGCCACCAATCTTGCGATTCGATTTTGGAATTTTGATATTCGCAACTTCTTTGTTAGCCACGAACAACCAAGCGCCAACAATTTGAAGCGCGCCCATCAGAATCACCGGCATCGCAGTGTTAATTTGAGCGGCGAGAACCGTGGCAAGCACAGGGCCGATTACCCAGATGAGTTCTTGCGATGTTGCGTCGAGTGCATAAACCGACGAGAGCAGTTTCTTTTTTACAAGCGTCGGATAAACCGTGCGAGCCGCCGACTGAATCGGTGGCGAAGTCAGGCCAACGCTCGCAGACAATGCAATGGTGATCAGCGGGTTGATGGTGATGAATGCGATGCCAAAAATTGCGATGGCGCTCAGAATCGAGAAAGGCAAAACCACTTTGCGAACACCAACCACACCCATGCGTCGACCGAGCAACGGTCCGCTGATTGCCGCACCAATGGTTTCGGCACCGAGTGCAAAACCGGCAATCGCATATGAGTTATAGACGTGCTGAATGTGCATGACGAGGCCTAGGCTCATCATGCCAAACGGAAAACGCGCAAGCAGCTGCGTGGTCACCACACGGATGAAGCCTGGTGACTTGAAAAGTTCGCGGTAGTTGTTTGCCATTTAGATCCAACTCGGAATCCACATGTGCAAATACCAGAACCAGTATGGGGTCCAGGTGCCGAACCAGATTGGCAAGAAGAACAAGCTGAAGGCCATGCAGATAAAGGCATAGAAGGCATAGACCTTGAGCAGTCCGGCGCGGCGTTCTGGCCCGGCCTGCCGCCAAAGCGCGGCCATGGCATAGACAAGGGCGAGCACCACGAAAGGTTCAAAGGCAATCACGTAGAACTGAAAGACGGTGCGCTGAAGGTAGAGCATCCATGGCAGGTAACCGGCGGCAACTCCGAGCAAAATAGCGCTCGCGGTTTTGTCGCGATTGCGAATCGCCAACCAAATCAAGAGTGCAATCGCTGCAATCGCCGCCCACCAAATAAACGGATTGCCGAGTGCAGTGATTGCGCTCGAACAGCCACCGGCCGCAAGGCATCCGTGATCGCCAGCAGAGCGACCCTCATAGAAGAAAGAAGTTGGGCGACCCAAGAACAACCAGGTCAGTGGATTGCTCGCGTAAGAGTGTGGCGAACGCAGGTTGATGTGAAAGTTGTATGCGTCGACGTGATAGTGCCAGAGCGATTGAAGCGGAATCGGCACCCATGAGAGCAAGCCGGTCCAGCGATTGGCAACATCGTCGGCAAAGTTTCTGTCGTAACCGCCGGTTGTGGTTAGCCAGCCAGTCCAGCTGGCGATGTAAACAATGAGAGCGCTCGGAACCAAAATTACAAATTTGGTCGCGGCAGATTTAATCAGCTGCAAAATACTCGTGTCGCGCTTTGCAAGCAACTCGGCGAGCACAACATAGACGCCGAAGAACGCCAAGAAATATGCGCCGTTCCACTTAACCGCGGTGGCGGCACCAAGAGTTATTCCGGTTGCAAGCAACCAAGGTCTGCGCCAGAGATTGCCAAAAGATCTTTCGCGATCTAGCAGTAAGAACCAGAAGGCGAGCAACACGACGAACATCAAGATTCCATCGAGTAGCGCGGTGCGCGCCATGACAATGGCAACGCCATCGATTGCGAAGAACAACCCCGCGAGCGCGGCCCACACGGTTGACCTGAAGAGTTTGCGGGCAACCAGCATGATCAGCAGCACGGCGGCTGTTCCGAGCAGGGCAACGCTGAAGCGCCAACCGAAAGAGTTGCCTTGGCCAAAGAGTGACATACCAACGCCGATGATCCACTTGCCGAGCGGCGGGTGCACCACGAACGAGCCGGTGTCTGAAAAGTTCGGCACCTTGCCTGCGGCAAGCAGGTCGTCTGAACCGGCTGGCCAGTCGTGCTCGAAACCGGTGGCCGTGAGGCTGAGCGAATCTTTGACGTAATAGGTCTCGTCGAAGACCAGCTTGTTTGGGTAGCCCAGGTTGTAGAAACGCAGAATGGCCGCGAAAGCCACAATCGCCCAGATAGACCAACGGTCGAACAACGCCCGCAGGCGAGGTTCGTAGACGAATTTGGTTAGTTGGGCGAGCACCTACCAATGCTAATCTGCGGGGGCTAACTGTCGGCCAAGGGGTCAAAGGGCGGCTGGTAGTTTTGGCCTGTGCTGATTCTCGCCGCGACCCCAATAGGCAACCTTGCCGATGCCTCGCCGCGACTTGTCGAGCACCTCACCGGTTCGCACTTCATCGCAGCCGAAGACACAAGAACCCTGTTCAAGTTGGCTCAGGCCCTTGGCATCAAGATCAACGCAAGAACCTTTAGCCTGCACGATCACAACGAACGCGAACGCCTCGAGCAACTGGTCGAGGTCGCGCGCGAACACGATCTGCTCGTCGTCAGCGACGCGGGCATGCCGACCGTCAGCGACCCTGGCTTCAACCTGGTTCGCGCCTGCGCCGAGGCCGGGGTGGCCGTGACCATCGTGCCGGGGCCCTCTGCGGTGCTAAGCGCGCTCGCGGTCTCTGGCCTGCCAACCGACCGCTTCACCTTTGAGGGCTTCATGCCCCGCAAAGACGGCGAGCGTCGCACCCTGTTTGAAGAACTGCTTCGCGAGCAGCGCACCATGATTTTCTTCGAGTCGCCGCACCGTTTGCTCGAATCGCTTCAGACGGCAGCCGAAGTCTTTGGCGCAGACCGCAAGGCCTCGGTCTCTCGTGAACTCACCAAGAAGTTCGAGCACACCGAGCGCGGCACCCTTGCCGAACTTATCGACTGGGCCAAAGGCGACCCAAAGGGCGAGTTCGTTGTCGTGATCGCTGGCGCCGGTGAGCTCATCCGTGATATTCACGCCCTGGTCGAAGACGTTCTCGCTTTGGTTGCCGGTGGCGAACGCCTCAAAGAGGCCGTCAATCAGATCGCCGAGCTGTCGAAGGTTTCGAAGAGTGAGCTCTATCAACTTGCCTTGGATGCCCGCAAAGCCCTCGGTTAAGATAGTTCAATGCCTAACAACCTCGACGCGTCTTTCTATGCCACGACGCCGATCTTCTATGTGAACGATGCCCCGCACATCGGCCACGCATATACCGAGGTTGCCGCAGACGTTTTGACCCGCTGGCACCGTCAGCGCGGCGAGGATGCCTTTTTGCTGACCGGCACCGACGAGCACGGCGAGAAGATTCTTCGCACGGCTGCCGCC
This sequence comes from Microbacteriaceae bacterium, assembly GCA_947453285.1. Taxonomy (GTDB): domain Bacteria; phylum Actinomycetota; class Actinomycetes; order Actinomycetales; family Microbacteriaceae; genus Rhodoluna. The sequence continues at coordinate 7,517 of CANGGA010000029.1, forward strand.
AACAAGGTTGAGCCACAGGCCTGGGTCGACAAGCTCGTGCACGATGCCTGGTTGCCACTTCTGAACACCATCGACATCGACAACCAAGACTTCATTCGCACCACCGAACCTCGCCACGAGAAGAATGTGCAGAAGTTCTTGCAGCACCTTTATGACAAGGGCTTCATCTATCGCGGCGAATTTGTGGGCAACTATTGCGTCGGCTGCGAGGAATACAAGACCGAAGGCGACCTAATCGATGGCGAAGGCGACTTTGCCGGTCAGGCGGTTTGCGCCATTCACTCGAAGCCGGTCGAGAAGCTTCACGAAACCAACTATTTCTTTAAGCTCAGCGAATTTCAGCAGCCACTGCTCGACTTTTACGCTGCCAACCCAAAATTCATTCAGCCAGAGTCTGCTCGCAACGAAGTTGTTTCGTTCGTTCGTCGCGGCCTCGAAGATCTTTCGATTTCGCGTTCAAAAGAAAAGTTCGACTGGGGAATCGACATTCCTTGGGATGACTCACACATCACCTACGTTTGGTTCGACGCACTTCTGAACTACATCACGGCAATCGGTTATGGCGAAGACGAAGCGGCTTTCGAGAAGCGTTGGCCTGCGTCGGTTCAAATCGTCGGAAAAGACATTCTTCGTTTTCACGCGGTCATCTGGCCGGCAATGTTGATGGCTGCCGACCTACCAACTCCGAAACAAGTTTTCGGTCATGGCTGGCTTCTTGTCGGCGGCGAGAAGATGTCGAAGTCGAAACTCACCGGCATCGCTCCGCACCAAATCACGGATACCTTCGGCTCAGACGCGTTTCGCTATTACTTCATGAAGGCAATCGCCTTCGGCAGCGACGGTTCGTTCTCATGGGAAGACCTCTCTGCTCGCTACCAGTCAGAGCTCGCTAACGGATTCGGCAACTTGGCATCGCGCGTAATCGCGATGATTCACCGATACTTCGATGGCACCCTGCCAGCCTCTGGCCCAGACACCGAGGCAGAGCTCGAGATTCAAAAGATTGCGGCAGACGCAGTTGCGGCCGCAGATGCGGCCATCGACGATGTCGCCATCCATGAGGCAATTGCCCAGGTCTGGACGCTAGTCGATGCCCTCAACGGCTACATCACCGTGCAGGAGCCTTGGGTTCTTGCCAAGGATGAAGCCACTCGCGAGCGCCTAGCCACAGTGCTTTACACAACCGCAGAAGGCCTTCGCGCCCTTTCGGTCTTGCTTTCACCGGTGGTGCCAAAGGCCACAGCAAAGCTCTGGTCGGCCCTTGCCGCTCAGTCGCTTGGCGACCTTGCCGACCGCCCGATCCGCGAGGCCGCCGACTGGGGTCAATTGCCAGCGGGTGCCAAGATCGCAGAACTCGAACCGTTGTTTCCGCGTATCGAGCAAGACGCCGAGACCAAGTAGTCATCGTGGCCGAAGAGCAGTTCGTGCGCAGCGTTGGTGCTGGGGGCGAAGAAACCCCGAAGCGCAAACTCGAGTATCCGTCGCTGCCTGAGCCACTCGAAGTAGGCACCTACGACAACCACTGTCACCTCGAATTCTCTTTCGACGACGCCGAGGCGTCAATGCCATGGCAAGAAAATCTCGACAAGGCAACTTCGGTCGGCATGCTCGGCGTTGTTCAAGTTGGAGTGACTCTCGAGAGTTCGAAGTGGTCGGCAGCGCTTGCTGCTCGCGAACCTCGCGTTCTTGCGGCCGTGGCCCTGCACCCAAACGAGGCGCCGCTCTACGGCAACTTGCGTGACTTGGATGCCGCCATCGCAGAAATTGCAGAGTTGGCAACTCAACCTCGCGTTCGTGCAATCGGCGAAACCGGTTTAGATTTCTTTCGAACCGAAGGTGACGAAAATGTTGCCTTGCAAAAGCACTCATTCGAAGAGCACATTCGAATCGCAAAAGAAAATGACATCGCTCTGATGATTCACGATCGCGAAGCACACGACGAAGTCGTCGAAACTTTGAAGCGCGTCGGTGCTCCTGAGAAAGTCGTCTTTCACTGTTACTCGGGCGATGTCGAACTTGCCGAGATCTGCAACGAAAACGGCTGGTACATGTCGTTCGCCGGAAACATCACCATCAAGCGCAACCAGGGTTTTCGCGATTCGCTAAAACGTGCTCGACGCGAATTGATCATGGTTGAAACCGATGCGCCGTTTTTAGCCCCAGAGCCCTATCGCGGCCGA
>CANGGA010000030.1 GCA_947453285.1 Microbacteriaceae bacterium
GCTGGCTAAACCAGGCGAGCCTCTGGCGCTTTGGTTTCGCGAGGGTCGAAGACTGCAACCGGTTCTAGAATCTCAGAAACCTTAACCATGACCTCTGCCGGAATCTCGACCCCGACCGCGGCGATGTTAGATGCAATCTGTTCAGGCTTTGTTGCCCCAACTATTGCAGAAGCCACGTTTTTGTTTTGCAAGACCCAAGCCAGCGCGAACTGGGCCATGGTTAGACCAAGGTCGCCGGCTAGCGGCTTCAAGAGCTGAACGCGAGTCAAAACTTCTTCGCTGAGGTACTTGCCCATCATGCCGCCCATGCGCTCGTCTGAGCCGCGTGATCCCTCAGGCGCCGGTTGCCCAGGCAGATACTTGCCGGTCAATACGCCCTGAGCCATTGGTGACCAAACGATTTGCGAGACACCGAGTTCTTCACAGGCTGGCACAACTTCTGCTTCGATTACTCGCCAGAGTGCGCTGTATTGAGGTTGGCTCGAAATCAATTGAAATCCGAGTTCCTTCGATAGCTTGTGGCCGGCACGAATCTGCTCGGCATTCCATTCGCTCACGCCGATGTAGAGCGCCTTTCCTTGGCGAACGATGTCTGCGAAAGCCTGCATGGTTTCTTCTAGGGGAGTCTCGACGTCATAGCGGTGTGCCTGATACAGGTCGACATAGTCGGTCTGCAGACGCTTGAGCGATCCGTTAATCGATTCCATGATGTGCTTGCGTGAGAGGCCGGTGTCGTTCGGCATTCTCTTGGCTACCGGCCAGTAGACCTTGGTAAAAATTTCTAGCCCTTCGCGTCGCAAGCCTTTTAGTGCGTCGCCTAGGACTTTTTCTGCAGCCTGGTTCGCATAGACGTCTGCGGTATCAAATGAAGTGATTCCACCGTCAAGTGCCGCGTGCACGGTTGCGTGGGCCGCCGTGTCGTCAATCTGGCTAGCGTGAGTGAGCCAGTTTCCATAAGTGAGCTCACTGATCTTCAAGCCACTGTTTCCTAGGTAGCGATATTTCATTTTCTTCTCTCTTACTTCATCAGGTTGCGAGCTGATTCTTCGATGTGTTTGTGAAGATTCGGCACCCAAGTTTCGTGTTCAGGTTTCATAAGTGTGCTTCGCAGAATGCGCGCCTTTGCCATGTCGGTTTCTACGTTGATTCCGTGTGCGAACAAGGCGTTTGGTTTCACCATGTATGTTGCCAGGTGAATCTGCTCAGTTCGCGGCGCTTGCTCTGCCTGCAGGAAAATCGCTTGCGAGAGTCGATCGATTTCTGACATCGACTTTGCCCTTGGCAAGTATGCGATGATGTCGAGTTCTGGTTTTTGGTATGGCTGCAAGATATCCGACTCGAGCAGAAGTTCATGCCAGTTTTGAGCGGCTCGGTACCCCGCAGCCAAAATCGAACCGAGCCCATCTCGGGTCAGCGGAAAGATTCGTGTCGTTGCCCAGAACGCTGCGGCTGCCGCCCCGGCGCGAGACGTTTCAAGTTGAATTTCGCCGAAGTGCAGATCTGCCGATGTGAAGTATGTATAGGGGCTGTCGTGCTTGTAGAAGCGGCCGACAGAGACATCCTTGAAGAGCACGGCTCCGCAACCGTATGGCTGCAATCCGTGCTTGTGAGGATCGACAACTACAGAGTCGGCATCCTTGATTGCCGCATAGTGTCGTGCTGCTTCGGGGTCTAGGTCTGTGTCTGCAATGAGTTTGAAGAACCCACCGTATGCGGTGTCGACGTGAACCCGAGCCTCGTACTGACGCGCGAGCACGATGATGTCGGCAAGCGGATCAACCGCGCCAAGCCCGGTTGTGCCGAGCGTTGCAACGATGGTTCCGATTTTTCCGGTTTTGAGTTTTTCTTCTAGATCTGTCAAAGACATTCGACCGAGCGAATCAACCGAGACCGCGAAAGATTCGACGTCTAGAACTTCACTCATTCGAGAATGCGTGTAGTGTGCGTCTGCCGAGTGAGCGATTCCTTTGCCCGGATTAATCTCGCGACCGACCCAGAGCGCTTCAAGATTTGCAGTGGTGCCACTCCAGGTGAGATGTCCGAGAAAATCTTCTGGAAACTCGAACATGGCCGCAAGCTCTTTCAAGACCTCGCGTTCCATCGGGGTAGTGGCGCGTGATGCGTCTTGCGAGTGATTGTTCGGGTTGAGAATCATGGTTGCCAAATATGCCGCGACTGCAACCGCGTGTGGCGGCTTTAACATCTGCGCCGCATAGTTCGGGTGAAAGTATGGGTGGTCTGCTTGAAGTCGATCAACCAATTCGGTCAACACGGCCTGAACGGCACCTAAATCGGCTTGCTGGCTCGGATGAGTTTCAAATGCTCCGAAGGATGCGCGCAGCGCTTCGACATCGCCAACCACCTGAGGAATCAGATCGGTGAGCTTGATTGTTTCTTTTGCCAAGGCTTACTCCTTTGTAACCGGCTAAAGAGTTTTTAGAACTTGGTGCCGCGCTTTACCTGAGGTTTAGGCAAACGCATCGGGCGCATTTGAATCGAACGCATGCCGGCGTACCAGGCTAGACCGCGTTCAACGGTTTGGTTTCCGTATTTTTCGCCGATGACCTTCTTGGCTTTTCGCCCCAGCAAGAATGCGTCGAAGATTACGACTACAAACAGCCCCCACATGAGCACCAAGCTGGCGAGCTGCAAGAAATAAATGTTGGTTGCGGTGGTGATCAAGAAAACCACCATGGCTGGCATTACCAATTCACCTGCGGTGAAGCGGCCGTCGACAATGTCGCGCGCGAGGCGCTTCTGTGGGCCACGGTCTTTAATCGGCAAGTACTTGTCTTCGCCTCGCATCATGCCTTCACGGGCTTGGCGACGCTCAGCAGCGATGCGCTCCTTTGAAACCGAACGGCCCTCTTTTGACTTGTCGCCAACCAGAGGTCGACGGTTCGCTGCCTCTTGCTGCTTGCGGCTCGGGGTTGCCTTGCCCTTGCCAGCTGAGGTCGAGGTCTGTTCGTTGTCGGTCATGCGCGTCCTTCTGTTGTTGAGCGGTTTAAGATTACCCGTATGACCATGCCAGCAGATTCACTCAACCATGACAGCATCGCCGTCACCCTCACCAAAGAGAAGGTTGCAGCCCGGTTTCCGAGCGCGATAGCAACTCTTGGCAACCTGGTGCGAATTCCCGGAATCGCCTGGGATGCATTTCCGGCAGAGAACCTCGAGAAGAGCGCAGAAGCCGTAGCAGAGCTCTTTCGTTCGACCGGTGTCTTTGAGTTGGTCGAGATTCGCCGAGCTGAAGCCAATGGCAAAGTTGGGGCGCCGGCAGTGGTTGCTAGACGCGCCGCCCGCAACGGCCGGCCGCAAGTTTTGCTTTACGCTCACCACGATGTGCAGCCGCCAGGTGACGCATCCATTTGGCAGACCCCAGAATTTCAGCCGACACTAATCGACGGTCGAATTTATGGTCGCGGCGCTGCAGACGACAAGGCCGGAATCGTCACACACCTAACAGCAATTCAGACTCTCGTTGAGATGGTCGGCGAGAACTTCGAGGTGGGCATCAGCATTTTCATCGAGGGTGAAGAAGAAGCCGGTTCACCGACATTCAGAAACTTTCTAGACGCAAACCGCGACATCCTAGAAGCCGATGTGATTGTGGTCGCAGACTCGGCCAACTGGACGACAACCATTCCGGCCCTGACCACCACGCTTCGCGGTCTGGTTTCGCAGGTGGTCGAGGTGCAGACGTTAGACCACGCCGTGCACTCCGGCATGTTCGGTGGGGCAGTGCCAGACGCGATGACGGCGACCATCAAATTGCTTTCGACCCTGCATGACGATCACGGCGACGTGGCCGTAGAAGGCCTGCATTCTTCAAAGGCTTCAGACCTTGACTACAGCGAAGACCAGCTGAGAACCGATTCTGGATTGCTCGATGGTGTTTCGACAATTGGAACGGGCAGCATTCTTGATCGGATGTGGACCAAACCGTCGATCGCCGTAATTGGCATCGACGGCATGTCAGTTGCCATGTCGTCAAACACCCTGTTGCCATCCGTGAAGTCGAAAATCAGCATGCGAATCGCACCCGGGCAAGAGCCCGAAAAGGCGCTCGAACTACTTCGAGCACATTTGCTGAAGAATGCCCCGTTTGGCGCAAAGGTGACTTTCGGCGAGATTGAGCTCGGAAAGCCGTTTGAGGTTCAATCGGGTGGCTGGGCCAAGCTGTTAGCCAATAACAGCCTCTCAGCCGCTTTTGGCAACGAAAGTGTCGATATTGGCATTGGCGGCTCGATCCCGTTTATCGCCGACCTGCTCGAGGTCTTTCCTGCGGCCCAGATTTTGGTGACCGGTGTCGAAGATCCAGATTCTCGAGCTCACAGTCCAAACGAGTCAATTCACCTCGAAACTCTTCGCGGCGCGATGATTGCAGAAAGCCTGTTCTTGATCAAGGGGAATGACCTAAGGGTCAAATAGGTTCTAGACCGTAGAATTAACTCACGTCAGAAGGAGAAACGATGTCTGAGACTCTAAGTCACGAAGTAATGCTCACCGAGGTCGCTCGCGACCGCGTTAAGGCCCTTTTTCAGGCCCAGGGGCTAGCCGATGACATTCGCCTTCGCATTGAAGTGAAGCTCGGCGGTTGCGCTGGTTTTCAATACGACCTTTTTCCTGACGAAGAGCTTGGTGAAAACGACCTAGTGCGTGACTTCGGTGGCCTTGAGGTTGTCGTTGACCAGAAGAGTGCGAACTATCTCGTTGGCGCAACAATCGATTTCGAAGACAGCATCATGAAGCAGGGTCTAACCATCGACAACCCAAATGCAACCGGATCGTGTGCCTGCGGAAACTCATTCAACTAATACAAAAATGCTTTGCTGAATCCGGTCAGAAATGGCCGGATTTCTGCTTTTAACCCTTATTTTTCGGCGTTTTCAGCCCCAGTTGGCAAAGTCGAAGCGTAGGATAAACATGTAATCGTTTTGCACCTGAAGGGCGAATAGTGCGTCGCAAAAATGCGTTTAAATGGGCTTCATTGCCTATCGCAGCAACCTTGGTTTTGATTCTTACCGGATGCTCTCCGGCCGAATTATCTCGCGGGTTCCTGCCTGGCGAACCGGGCATCACCAACCACACCGACATGATCACAAGTCTCTGGACTGGATCGTGGATTGTGCTGTGGGGCGTTGGAATCATCGCCTGGGGCCTCATGTTTTATGCGATTATCGTCTATCGTCGCCGCAAGGGCGACACCTCGATGCCTCCGCAAATGCGCTACAACAACCCAATCGAAACCCTGTTTACAGTGGTTCCTCTGGTCATGGTGATCGGTTTCTTTGCCTTCACCTCAAAGACTTTGCTCGCCATTGAAGAGCCGGTACACCCATCGAACCAGATTCAGATCGAGGTAATCGGCAAGCAGTGGAGCTGGGATTTCAACTACACCACCAACAACGTTTATGACTCGGGCATTCAGTCTCAGTTTGCTGGCCAAGAGGGAAGCGAAGCGTCGCTTCCGGTTCTCTACTTGCCAGTAAACGTGCCGGTTGACGTCAGCCTTACTTCACGCGACGTCGTTCACTCGTTCTGGGTAATCGATTTCTTGTATAAGAAAGACGTTTTCCCTGGCAAGACCAACCACATGTACTTCACGCCTCAGAAAATCGGAACCTATAAGGGCAAGTGCGCCGAGCTCTGTGGCGAATTCCACTCGATGATGTTGTTCAACGTCAAGGTCGTTTCTCAGGCAGACTATGACGCTCACGTGGCTCAGCTAGCTGCCCAGGGCAACACCGGCTTGCTTGACGACAAGTACAACCGCAACCAGAACCTACCGGGCAATGGCTCAGGACTAAAGGGATAGGCACAATGGCAACTGCAACCGCAACCGCGCCTTCAGCTTCGATCAAGAAGCAGTCAAAGGGACGCATCCTGGTTGATTGGCTTACTACCACCGACCACAAGAAGATCGGTTACCTATACCTGATCACGTCTTTCATCTACTTTCTAATTGGTGGCGTGATGGCGTTGGTCATCCGTGCTCAGTTGGCAGCACCTGGCCTAACCGTTGTGCAGACCAAAGAGCAGTACAACCAGCTCTTCACAATGCACGGCACCATCATGCTTTTGATGTTCGCTACGCCTTTGTTTGCTGCGTTTGCAAACATTTTGATGCCGGTGCAAATCGGTGCGCCGGATGTTGCGTTTCCACGTCTGAACGCAATCGCATACTGGTTCTATTTCTTTGGCTCATTCGTAGCGGTTGCGGGCTTCTTTACCCCTCAGGGTGCTGCTAGCTTCGGTTGGTTTGCCTACGCTCCGCTTTCAAATACCTCGTTCTCACCAGGCATCGGTGGCGACCTGTGGGTCTTCGGTCTCGCCCTCGGTGGTTTTGGAACCATCATGGGTGGTGTCAACTTCATCACCACGATCTTGACCATGCGTGCACCTGGCATGACCATGTTCCGCATGCCGATCTTCACCTGGAACACCTTGGTCACTTCGATCTTGGTAATCATGTGTTTCCCTCCGCTAGCAGCAGCTCTGTTTGCACTCGGTGCCGATCGTCGCTTCGACGCACACATTTTCGATCCAGCGAACGGCGGGCCAATGCTTTGGCAGCACTTGTTCTGGTTCTTCGGTCATCCAGAGGTTTACATCTTGGCGTTGCCGTTCTTCGGAATAGTTTCAGAGATTTTTCCAGTATTTAGCCGCAAGCCAATTTTTGGTTACAAGACTCTAGTCTTTGCAACCATTGCTATTGCTGCGCTTTCGATGACGGTATGGGCTCACCACATGTATGTCACCGGTGGCGTTCTCCTTCCATACTTCGCATTCACAACTATGTTGATTGCAGTTCCTACCGGCGTGAAGGTATTCAACTGGATTGGAACCATGTGGAAGGGCTCGGTTACTTTCGAGACCCCAATGTTGTTCTCGCTCGGCTTCTTGACCACATTCATCTTCGGCGGTTTGACCGGTGTCATCTTGGCATCACCGACGCTCGACTTTCACCTAAGCGATAGCTACTTCGTGGTTGCGCACTTCCACTACGTAGTATTCGGCACGGTCGTGTTCGCGATGTTCGCGGGTATTTATTTCTGGTACCCAAAGATGACCGGCAAGATGCTGAACGAGCGCCTTGGCAAGATTCAGTTCTGGCTGCTGTTCATTGGCTTCCACACAACCTTCTTGATTCAGCACTGGCTGGGTGTCATCGGCATGCCACGTCGATACGCAACCTATTTGCCTGAAGATGGTTTCACCTGGATGAACCAGGTTTCAACCGTCGGATCGGCAATCTTGGCTGTGTCTTTCTTGCCATTCCTCTGGAACATTTACATCACATACAAGCGTGGAGTAAAGACCACTTTGAACGACCCTTGGGGCTACGGACGTTCGCTCGAGTGGGCAACGGCCTCGCCATTCCCACGTCACAACTTCACCTCGATGCCTCGCGTTCGTTCAGAGTCGCCGGCATTCGATTTGAACCACCCAGAGTTCGCAGCGCCTGAGGCCAAGGCCGACGCAAAGAAGAAGGGCTAATCTCATGAAGTTCAATGCACGCTTGATGTGGTTTCTAACCGCTTTCTATACTTTGGCAGCTGTTGGTTACATGATTTGGTATTCAAATAGCAACCAAGGCGCATTCGAGCCGATTGCTTCGGCAGCGATTGCAATGCTTGCAATCATGTCTGCATTCTTGGCTTTCTACTTGCAAATGACAAGCAAGCGTCAAGGTCTTGCTCCAGAAGACCGTGAAGATGCACGCGTTGAAGATGGCGACTTCGAACAGGGTTACTTTGCTCCATGGAGCTGGTGGCCACTATTCCTAGGACTATTCGGTGCAATTTGCTTTGCTTCGCTAGCAATCGGTTGGTGGTTGTTCTTCATCGGCTTCCCGCTAGCTCTCGTAGCGCTTATCGGTTTTGTGTTTGAACGCAGCCGCGGTCAGAACGCCCACTAATCCAACGGATCTAAAGAAATCGGTTCACTCGCTAGGGTGAGCCGATTTTTTTTGCGCGCTATTCTTCGAGGTTGGCATCGGCCCAAATCACAATTGCATCATGGTGAAACTTAGCGAGCCCAGCGTTTACGGCCTCGTAGGAATCACGGTAGGGCGAAGGCATCAGGTATGACTGGGCAAGTGCCTTGTAGGCGGCCCTGGATGGCTTCCAGAACTGCAGACAGAACTCATAGTGCTGCCGCACTAGGTCTTGAACGGCTGCGTCAGACACGGTCAGCCCAGAGACCTGTGCTTGCTTGAACGCCTCTGTAATCGCTGCGAAGGCTACGGTGTATTCAGAATTCTGCTCCGCCGAGAAGTTGTTTGGGTACGCAGAGCCGTGCTGGTTGATTGGGTCGATCTCGCGCATGCAATAAGCCTAAATCGGGTGGGGTAGTTAAAGCGATGCGCCCCGCCTTTTCGACGGGGCACATCATTTAGACGATTTATTTCTTCTTTGGCGCAGCCTTCTTAGCCGCTGGCTTCTTGGCCGCTGGCTTCTTTGCTGTTGCCTTTGGTGCAGCCTTTTTGGCAGCTGGCTTCTTAGCAGCAGTCTTCTTGGCTGGAGCGGCAGCAGCTAGAGCCGGAGCATCGTGATCGTGATGTGCCGCAGCAAGTTCGACCTGGCCAACCGGAGTTACTCGGTCTTGGAAGTAGAACTTAGAGATCGAAGCACGCATGCGAGCCTTGACTGTGATCTTGCCTTCGCTGTTAGGGCGGGCAAGAGTCGGCTGGTATGACTTGAAGTCAACGAGCTTGTACATCTCATACTTGTCTAGCGGTTCGTGCACCTCGATGAATTCACCGTGTGGCATGCGAATGATTCGACCAGACTCGCGACCGTGAAGAACAATTTCGCGGTCTTTGCGCTGCAACGAAAGTGCAATTCGCTTGGTTACCCAGAACGCTAGAACTGGAGCGACAATCAACAAAATCTGCATGCTAGAAAGCACCTGATTTAGCGACAGTTTGAAGTTTGTGGCAATCAAGTCAGTTGCTGCGCCAGCCCAAAGAACTGCATAGAAGGTGACACCGGCAGCGCCAACAGCGGTGCGAACCGGAGTGTTGCGTGGGCGGTCGAGTACGTGGTGCTCACGCTCATCGCCGGTGATCCACTTCTCAATGAATGGGTAGGCACCAACAATGACGAGGAACAATATGCCAACAACTAGCGGAATCAAGATGTTGAATGACCAGGTGCCGCCAAGGCCGTGAACCTCAAGGTGGCTAGGAGCCAAACGAAGTGCGCCGTCAAGCCAACCGATGTACCAGTCAGGCTGAGTTCCAGCTGAAACAGGGGATGGGTCATAGCCACCGTAGTTCCAGACCGGGTTGATGGTGAATGTGGTTGCGATCAACATGATTACACCGAAGACGATGAAGAAGAATCCGCCGGCCTTAGCTACATATACAGGCATCAATGGGTAGCCGACAACGTTGCTGTCTTTGCGACCAGGACCCGAGTAGTGGGTGTGCTTGTGAATGACGACCATGA
>CANGGA010000031.1 GCA_947453285.1 Microbacteriaceae bacterium
CGGCACGCGACTGCTTCGCCGTTGCGGTGTCGACTCCAGAAAAGACGTTCAGATAGTTGGTCAGTGGGTCGTAGGTGACATTGCCTGTCTCGTCGTACTGGCGTTTGTCATAAATAAGTTCGAGTGCTGCCTCGAGCTGCACTGCCGGAATTTGGTTGAGCGGCATGATTCGGGCGGCGTGCACGATTGCAGACGTTAGTCCCACCTGAACGCACTCGTGCAAGAAAACCGAATTGAGCACGTGTCTCGCCGCAGGCGAGAGACCAAAGGAGATATTTGAAATTCCAAGCGTGGTTTGAACGCCGGGATATGCCTGATTGATCAGGCGAATGGCTTCGATGGTTTCAATGCCATCGCGTCTGGTCTCGTCTTGACCGGTGGCAATTGGAAAGGTCAAAGCATCCACCGTGATGTCGACGAGATTCATGTGCCAGTTTTTGGTTAGGTCTTCGATGAGCCGTGAGGCAATCGCGAACTTGGTCTGTGCGGTTCTCGCCTGCCCTTCCTCGTCGATGGTCAGGGCAACCACGGCGGCACCGTGTTCTTTGACGATTGGCATGATTCGTGCGAAACGAGACTTCGGGCCGTCGCCATCCTCGTAGTTCACCGAGTTGATCATGGCCCTGCCGCCAATGCTTTCGAGCCCGGCCTCGAGCACCGCCGGTTCGGTCGAGTCGAGAACTAGAGGAAGCGTGGTTGCCGTCGCCAGGCGACTGACGAGCTCTCTCGCGTCGCGAACGCCATCGCGACCGACGTAGTCAACGCAAACGTCTAAGAAGTGAGCACCCTCTCGGGTCTGTGAACGAGCAATCTCGAGGCACTCGTCCCAGTTCTCGGCGAGCATGGCATCGCGAAAAGCTTTCGAGCCATTTGCATTTGTGCGCTCGCCGATTGAGAGATAGGTCATGGTCTGATCGAACGGTTGGTGTTGATATAGCGAGGCTAGGCCTGGCTCATCGATGACGGCAGGATGGGTCAACTCTTGACCAGAAACCAGCACCGCAAGTTCTTCGATGTGCGTCGGTGTGGTTCCGCAACATCCGCCGACAAGACCGATGCCATATTCACGGATGAATTGCGAGTGCGCAGCGCCGAGTTCAAGTGGAGTAAGTGGGTAATGCGCACCGTGCGCACCAAGCACCGGCAGGCCAGCATTCGGCATGCAAACGATTGGAAGTTTCGAATATTTCGAAAGGTAGCGAAGGTGTTCGCTCATCTCGGTTGGCCCAGTGGCGCAATTCAGCCCGATGCCATCGACGCCAAGTGCACTAATCGCGGTTAGCGCGGCGCCGATTTCGCTGCCGAGCAACATTGTTCCGGTGGTTTCGATTGTGACCGAGACCAGAATCGCCAACGTCTTGCCCGACTGAGCCATCGCGCGCTTTGCGCCGATGATTGCGCTCTTTGCTTGCAGAAGGTCTTGAACCGTTTCGATCAGAATCGCATCGGCACCGCCGTCAATTAATCCTCGCGTTGCGTCTTGATATGCGTCGCGAAGAACCGAAAATTTCTCGTGTCCGAGTGATGGCAGTTTTGTGCCTGGTCCAAGTGAGCCAAGCACCCAACGAGGCTTTGCTTCGGTCGAGAAGTCATTTGCCACTTGCTTGGCAACCTCTGCCCCCGCCTTCGCTAGCTCGTAAACTCTTTCGACGATTCCATACTCGGCAAGATTGGCAAAGTTGGCACCGAAGGTGTTGGTTTCAATGGCTTCAGAACCGGCCTTCAGATATTGAGCGTGGATGCTAGCAATCAGCTCCGGCCTGGTCACATTCAGAATCTCGTTGCAGCCCTCGTGACCTTGAAAATCTTCGAGGCTCGGGGCGGCGTCTTGAATCATCGTTCCCATCGCGCCATCGGCGACAACGACGCGAGAAGAAATCGCGTCGAGCAGGGATTTTGATGAGGAGGTCAACATTGGTAACAATTCTACCTTTGGCACTCAGCGGTTAAAATGGTCAGATGTCTGGTTACCCTTTGCTACGAAGCCCACTGCCTGCCGCAGGTTCGGCTGCCAATGTGGTCTCGGCAATTAGTCAGCGCTCAGCACTCGGTCAACCAACACTCTCGTTTGAGTTTTTTCCGCCAAAAGATGAGGCGGGAGCCGATTCGCTTTGGAAAAATTACGACAAGTTACTGGAGGTCTCTCCAGATTTCGTCTCAGTTACCTATGGGGCTGGTGGTTCCAATCGCGAAACCTCTCTCGCGGTAGTCGATCGAATGGCCAAAGACGTTTTAACCATTGGGCACCTCACTTGCGTCGGCTCATCGTTTGATGGCTCGCGCGAGATCATCAAACACTTTGAGCAGGCCGGAGTTCGGGCGATTTTGGCGTTGCGCGGAGATTCTCCGCAGAATGACCCAGACGCGCTCTCTAAGGGGCAATTGAAGACTGCTCTCGAGTTAGTCGAGTTGGTAAGAGCCGAGAGCCCGCTCGAAGTCGGAGTCGCAGCCTTTCCCGAGGTGCATCCCGAATCGCCTCACCTGCAACACGACGCCGAGGTTCTGAACCTAAAACAACAGGCCGGCGCTAGTTATGCAATGACTCAACTTTTTTTCACGGTTGAGGCCTATCAAGATTTGGTGGCGGCCGCCAGCCTTGCCGGCGCCAACTTGCCGATCATCCCAGGAGTCATGCCAATCTCGAATGCAGCCAAAGTTTTGCGCATGGCAGAGATGAGTGGTGCTGCAGTGCCAAAGCAGTTGCTCGCGCGCTTGCAAAATGCCAGCGAAGATGAAGCCCGAATTATCGGCATGGATTACAGCATCGAGCTTTCGACAAAACTTCTCGAAGCCGGTGCACCCGGGCTGCATATCTTCTCGCTCAATTTCTCGAAGGCAGCATTAGAAGTCGCCCGCGGTTGCGGATTGGCTTAGATTCATTGGCTAAAACGCGGCGGGTGCTCGCCCACAATGTCTGTGACTGGGCATAGCCTGTTGAAGTGAATTCTCAAGCACTGCCCCAGTGGGCCAACCGCATAGCCGTATTCGACACCGAGACAACCGGTCTCGATCTCAAGACTGCGCGAATCGTGACCGCAACCATCGTCGAGCTCGATTCCGAAGGCAATGTCGTCGTCGATCGCCCGGAATGGCTTGCCGACCCTGAAATTGAGATTCCAGAGGTGGCAAGCAACGTGCATGGAATCACCACAGCCATGGCGCGAGAGCAGGGCCGCAACTATAGAGAAGTCATCAGCGAAATTCTCGAGGTCATGCGCGACTGCTTCGCAAGAGGAATTCCGGTTGTCGCCTATAACGCGCCATACGACTTCACCATTCTCTATTACCAGGCTCTTGCTCTTGGTCTCGAGCCAATCGCTGAACCGATTCCCGTCTTTGATCCCCTAGTCGTCGACAAGACCTTCGATAAATATCGCAAGGGAAAACGCAAACTTGAAGTAGTGGCCGAGTTTTATAACGTCGCTCTAGACGATGCCCACAATTCAAAAGCCGATGCGATTGCTGCAGGTCGTGTGGGTCTTGCAGTTCTAAAGGCGCACCTCGACAAACTCCCCCAGACTGCTGCCGAGTTGCACAATTCGCAAATCGGCTGGGCGAAAGAAATCGACGAAAGCTTTGCCAAGTGGATGATCAATAACGTCGACAAGAATTTTCAGCTCAACCCCGGTTGGCCGATTAAGTTCAACCCGGCCGATCAGGTTGGCTTAGAAGGCTGAGGCTTAAACGAAAAACCCCGACCTAGGTCGGGGTTTTTGCATAAGCGTCGGCTTATGAGAAGTTCTTGTAACGTGCGTTGAAGCGCTCGACACGGCCGGCGGCATCCATGATGCGCTGCTTACCGGTGTAGAACGGGTGCGACTGTGAAGAGATTTCAACGTCGAAAACTGGGTAGGTGTTGCCGTCTTCCCACTCGATGGTCTTGCTGCTAGTTACGGTTGAGCGAGTCAAGAACGCAACACCAGAGGCTAGATCGCGAAAAACGATTGCCTCGTACTTTGGGTGAATGTCAGCCTTCATGCGAAACTTCCTTGAGAAATCTAAGAGTTTGTTCCAGATAACTGGATGCGGTGCAACGGCACCAAGGGTCAAGCATACCAAAGGGTTTTGGCGCTTGCCAGCACTTTTTTGCTAGAAATCGACCCGGTTTTTGCGGTTATCCGTGAAAACGAGCCCGGTAACGGCCCTCAGAGTAATCAACTGCAAGGCGAATGCCGAAAGCCTCGCTGAGCTTGTCGCTGGTGAGGGTTTGGCCGATCTCCCCTGCCGCGTAGACCTGACCCTGATTCAGAATCAGCGCGTGCGTGAAGCCGGCGGGAATCTCTTCAAGGTGATGCGTCACCATGACCATGGCTGGTGCAGCCGGTTCGGAGGCGTAGGCGCCAATCACCGAAATGGTCTGCTCGCGCGCTGCCAGGTCTAGGCTGGCCACCGGCTCGTCGAGCAACAGAAGTTCTGGGTCTGGCATCACCGCGCGTGCGATTTGAGCCCGCTTGCGTTCGCCATCGCTGAGCGTGCCAAATGCGCGCTCTGCGTATTCACTCAGGTGCCATTCGTTTAGCACGCGCATTGCACGACGCACGTCGATGTCGTCGTACTGTTCGTTCCAGCGACCGGTAATTGCGTAGCTTGCGGTCATCACCGAGTTCAAAACGGTTTCTGAGTTAGGAATGTGGCTCGAGAGAGCGCTCGATGCGAAGCCGATTCGGGTGCGAAGTTCAAAGACGTTTACTTCGCCGAGCACCTGATCTAGCACTCTTGCAGTGCCCGAACTCGGCTGAATCTGGCTCGCGGCAACCCTCAGGAGTGTGGTTTTGCCTGCGCCGTTTGCGCCGATGATTACCCAGCGCTGGTCTGAATCGACCTGCCAGTCGACATTGCTAAGAATTGGCTTGCCGTCGCGCAAGACGGTGACGTTGTTGAAATCGAGAACGCGAGACATGATTCGAGCCTATTTGAAGTTCGCGATTGCTCCGCGATACACGCTCAAGGTTTGTTCGGCGATGCTGTCCCAGCTGAAGTGTTGCTCGACACGCTTTCTGCCGGCCGCTCCAAATTCGCTGATTCTCGGGCTTTCTAACATTTGATTTAGCGCCGCCGCAAAATCACTCACGAATTTCTTCTCGTCAAGCGGCTTGCCGCTGCCATCCTGTAGTTGCTCGATTTCAACCAGCAACCCGGTTTCATTGTGAGCGACGACCTCAGGGATGCCGCCGGTAGCGGTGGCAACGACCGGAATCGAACAGGCCATCGCTTCAAGATTCACGATTCCAAGCGGTTCGTAGATGCTCGGGCAGGCGAAAACCGTCGCAGCCGAGAGAATCGCAATTAGTTCTGGTCTGCTCAAATGCTTCTCGACCCAGATCACGTTGTCGCGAACCTTGCGCAACTCTTCGACTAGCCCAGTAACCTCTTGCAATATTTGCTGAGTATCTGGCGCTCCCGCGCAAAGCACAAGTTGCACATCGCTCGGCAACTCTCGGGCTGCCTTGAGAAGGTATGGAAGTCCCTTTTGTTGCGTGATTCGACCGACGAAAACCACGCTTCTCTGGTCGGGGTCTATGCCGTTGGCGCGAACCAGATCTGGGTTATTCGCAGACTGAAAAGCTTCGAGGTCGATCCCGTTGTGCACCACTGAGACCTTATTTGGGTCGAGCTGAGGATATGCCCGCAGAATGTCTTTGCGCATGCCATCGCTCACCGCGATGATTCCCGTTGCGCCCTCGTATGCTGTGCGCTCGACCCAGGACGAAAGACGATAGCCGCCACCAAGTTGCTCTTCTTTCCAAGGGCGCAGCGGCTCAAGACTGTGTGCGGTGATCAGGTGCGGAATCCCGTGCAGGGTTGCGGCAACTTGGCCCGCGAAGTTGGCATACCAAGTGTGCGAGTGAACCAGGTCGGCACCTGCCACGTCACTGACCATCGAGAGATCGGTCGCCATGGTTTGTAAGGCACCGTTCACCTTGTCGAATTCGGCAGAGTGACCATAAGAGAAGGTATCGGTTTCATCACGAACGTCACCAAAGCAGCGAACCTTGACATCGACGTGCTTGCGGAGAACCCTCACCAATTCGGCGACATGCACGCCCGCGCCACCATAAATGAATGGCGGGTATTCCTTGGTAATCAGGTCGATTCTCATAGCGCAATGCTAGCGGGGTGTTCGCTTTGGGCAATAACATTCAAGGTATGAGTACACCACGCGTTTTCGGAATGGTTCTTGCCGGCGGTGAAGGCAAAAGACTCATGCCGCTAACCGCCGAACGAGCAAAGCCTGCCGTGCCTTTTGGTGGCAGCTACCGACTTATCGACTTTGCACTGTCGAACCTAATCAACTCGGGCTTGCGTCGAATCGTCGTGCTTACTCAATACAAGTCGCACTCACTCGACCGTCACATTTCGCAAACCTGGAGAATGTCTCCCTTGCTCGGTTCGTATGTTGCATCGGTTCCCGCCCAGCAACGTTTAGGCAAGCGGTGGTTCTCAGGCAGCGCGGATGCGATCTTGCAAAGCATGAACCTGTTGAGCGACGAGCGCCCAGACATAGTTGTAATCGTCGGAGCAGATCACGTTTATCGAATGGACTTCGATCAAATGATTCAGGCGCACATCGAATCTGGTCGTGGGGTTACCGTTGCTGCAATTCGCCAACCGTTGCAACTGGCCACTCAGTTCGGTGTTATCGAAGTCGACGATAACGACCCAACAAAAATTTCGGCGTTCCGCGAAAAGCCAAGCGACCCGAAGCCGCTAATCGATGCGCCAAATGAAGCCCTGGTTTCGATGGGAAACTACGTCTTCTCTGCACAAGCTTTGATTGATGCAATCGAGCACGATGGAACTCTCGAGGATTCGTCGCACGATATGGGTGGAGACATCATCCCGTATATGGTTTCGCGACAAGATGCCGGCGCATACGACTTCACTTTTAATCAGATTCCCGGTGCTACCGAGCGCGATCATTCTTACTGGCGCGACGTCGGAACAATCGAGTCTTACTACGATGCCCACATGGACCTGATTTCGGTCATGCCGGTCTTCAACCTCTACAACAGCGAGTGGCCGATTCACACTCAGCAGGTCAATTTGCCGCCGGCGAAGTTTGTTCACGATGGCGAGGGAAACCAGGGTCGAACCACCGATTCAATCGTTTCGCTCGGCACGGTTGTCTCTGGTGGCATAGTCGAGCGAAGCGTGCTTTCGCCTAATGTTCGCGTGCACTCTCGCGCACTGGTTACCGACTCGGTTCTGCTCGATGACGTTCAGGTTGGCCGAGACTGCACGATTCGCAAAGCAATTCTCGACAAGGGCGTTGTTGTTGCCGATGGTGCGTCAATCGGTGTCGATCGCGAACGCGACTTGGCCAGAGGATTCACCGTGTCTGAAACCGGAATTACCGTGGTTGCAAAGGGTGTGCTGGTTACACCTTGACGAAGTTGTTATTCGTCTTCGACGTTGATTCAACGCTCATCGAAGACGAAGTCATTGAACTATTGGCCGATGTTGCTGGCAAGCGCGAGCAAGTTGCCGCCGTTACCGAACGAGCAATGGCCGGTGATCTTGATTTTGCCGAAAGCTTGATTGAACGGGTTAAGGCTTTGGCCGGATTGCCAGAATCGGTATTCGCTGATGTATTCAAGCGCCTGAGAGTTACCGAGGGTGCTAAACAACTTATTGCGGCCATTCATGACGCCGGCGGACGAGTGGGCGCAGTAAGCGGCGGTTTTAATCAGGTGCTCGCTCCCCTGGCTGAACTTCTAAGTCTCGATTTCGCGAGAGCAAACGAGCTTGAGGTAATCGACGGTCTGCTGACCGGCAAGGTGCTTGGCAATATTGTTGATCGCACCGAGAAAAAGAATGCCCTAATCGAGTGGGCAAGGCTTGCCGGTTTCGAAATCTCGCAGACTGTTGCCGTTGGCGATGGTGCGAACGATCTCGAGATGATGCAGGCCGCCGGCCTCTCGGTTGCTTTCAATGCAAAAGCGATTGTTCGAGATCAGGCAAATATAGTCATAGCCAAACAAGACCTCAAAGAGTTGGGCATAGCCCTCGGGCTAATTCGCAGCTAAGCGCTTGGCGTTACTCGCCAAGAAAATCAGAAGTGTCTCCGACCAATCGCGTGTTGTCTGCCGGCACAGGCTCAACCGCAGCTAGTGCAATCTCGGCTGCAAACTCGCTTACGTTGTAGAGCTTTCCTGCACCCTCGCGACGAGATTCAATCGCCCCCGGATTCGCTCGTTCGAGAAGTGTTGCGGTAATTGTTCCCTCAATCATGTCGCCAGAAACTACGACGAAACCAATGTTGCGCTGGCTCAACTCGGGAATCATGGCACGAAGCGCATCCTCTCCGGCACGCTTTGACAGAGCCACCGGAACATACTCGGGCATGGTTGGAGTGGTTCGAATGAAGTGCGCCTGGTGGCTGGTTACGAAAACGACTCTCGCGCCATCCTTGAGGTGAGGCAATGCCGTCTTCAACAAGTTGACCTGCGAGTCACGATTCAAACGCATTGCGTAGTCTTCACCCATGCCGGCTTCCATGCCGCCAGAGGCGTTCATCACCAAGATGTCTAATTTGCCAAAGGCCTTTTCTGCAGCATCGAACATCGCAGCTACCGAAGATTGGTCGGTCAGATCTGCACCGAACGCGATTGCCTTGCCGCCCTTTTCTTCGATCGAAGCAACGATCTTCAACGCGCGTGCCTCTTTATTGCGGTAGTTCACCAACACCGAAGCGCCGGCGTCTGCAAAGTACCCTACGGTGTCTGCGCCGATGCCACGCGATGAACCGGTAACCAGCGCAACTTTTGAGCTGAGACTGTTTGGAGCAAGTGGATTATTCATTTCGTTTCTCTCTAGTGACCCATGCCAAGGCCGCCATCGACTGGGATGACTGCTCCGCTGATGTATGAAGCATCGTCTGAAGCTAGCCAGGCACCAACCCTGGCCACTTCTTCGGGAGAAGCGAATCGACCGGCTGGAATGCGCTTCTTGTAATCGGCCTGCTGCTCTTCTGGCAGAGCGGCAGTCATGTCTGTGTCTATGAAGCCAGGCGCGACGACGTTGGCCGTAATGTTTCTGCCGCCAAGTTCTCGGGTAATCGATCTGGCCATGCCAACCAAGGCCGACTTGGTTGATGAATAGTTGACCTGTCCTGCAGAGCCGAGAAGACCAACTACTGACCCGATGAGAATCACGCGGCCATACTTCTTTTTGATCATGCCCATGGTTGCCCGGCGCAAGACCCTGAACACGCCGTTCAAGTTTGTGTTTACTACATCTTCGAATTGCTCGTCTGTCATGCGCATCAAGAGGGTGTCGCGGGTAATGCCTGCATTGGCAATCAAAATTTCAACCGGTCCGAGTTTTTCTTCAATCTCGGCAAAGGCTGCGTCGAGAGACGCGGCATCCGTGACATCGGCCTTCACGCTAAGTGCGCCGGCTGGCCCCTCGCCCGAGCGC
>CANGGA010000032.1 GCA_947453285.1 Microbacteriaceae bacterium
ACATCGTGGAGGTTTCACCACAGTATGACAGCGCTCAGATAACCGGCTTTGCCGCTGCCCACATGGCATACGAGCTAATTACGATCATGGCCAGGAGCCTGAAATGAACGCAACCGATTCTGTTCTAGCCGCAGCCGCAAAAATCGTTGACGACTTCGGGCACCACAGAACCGCCGACTATTTCGCTGGCTTCGCCGCCGAGGCCACCTTCTTGTTCTACACGCACACAGAACGCCTAGACTCGCGAGCCGCCTACGAGAGCCTGTGGGCAAAGTGGGAGAGCGAAGATGGCTTCAAGGTTCACTCCTGTCGGTCGAGCCATCAGAAGGTTCAGCTCATTGGAGAGGATGCAGCCGTGTTCACTCACTTGGTTTCGAGCGACATCGAATTCGGTGGCGAAGTTTCAACAATCGAAGAACGAGAAACCATCGTGTTTGCAAAATACGGCGAGCACTGGCTCGCAGTTCACGAACATCTCTCACCCGAGTCAGCTAGTTAGGCAGAAGAATCATGCTCGTTCACCCTTTTGACTCTGCGCTGTCTGAGCAGGAGTGGCGAGAATGGATAGCGGCTGGTTCACGGTTTGGCACACTCGCGGTTTCAGGCGCTGAAGGTGAGGCACCGGTCATGGTGCCTACGCACTTCACCTTGATTGGTGACGAAATTCTGATTCACCTGCATCGAGCAAATTCGGCGCTGCCCCTGTTGGCAAATTCATCTCGAGTTTCTTTTTCAGTAATTGGTGACTACGCGTTTATTCCGAACTACTGGCGAACTAAAGAACCGGCCAAGAGCGGCGAAGCTATCGCCACCAGCTACTACGCGGCAGTCGATTTCACTTGCGAGCCAGATGTTGTTGAATCAAACGAAGGTCTTCTCGAGCTTCTCAAAGCGCACATGCAAGATTTTCAACCCGAAGGCGGCTATGACGAAATGAGTCTTGAGCACCCGGTCTATGGCTCGCTCATCAACGCCATCCGTGGTGTTCGAATGAAGATTGTCAGCGTCGACGCAAAGTTCAAATATGACGATCACAAATCGGTCGAATTTCGCGAGGCAATGATTGCCCGCCTGCGTGAGCGAAACCAAGGTCAAGACGGCGGGGCGGCAGATCAGCAACAACGGCGCCTCGACCTGCTCGGCGAGTGGGCCAAGTAGCACTCAAACCTTGCGCTCAGCCCTTTGAAATATGAAGTGACCGCAGATGGCCTTGCAACCTTGATGATGGGCGAAGCGCTTTCGCAGCCCTAACCGATTTGTTTAGTTGACCGACTCTGGGTCGTCGATAAACTCGCGAACTTCTTGAGGGCAACGGCAAGACTTGGCGATTTTTGCAGCCCACTTGTATGCCTCTTCGGCGTTCTCTACTTCAATCACAGAAAATCCGCCGAGTACAACATCGCTCTTGGTGATCGGTCCTCGAGACACGGCGCCATCCTCGGTTACGACCACCGGGTCATAAGTGTGAAAGCCGCCACCAAAGATCCAGACTCCGGCCGCCTTTGCTTCGCGCACGACCGCGTGCGATTCTTCGCCAACCTGTTGCCATTCGTCGTCGGCAACCTGCATGTCGCCATCGTTGAACGAGATGATGAATCGAGCCATTTTCTCCTGCGTTTCTAGTTCTTTATCTCGTTGTAGATTATCTCCATGACCAATCTAGAACCCCCAATTATTGAACCAATGCTCGAGCCAGCTCCTGAGGTTCTGACCATTCAAGAAGTCGTCGAAGGCGATGGCGCCGAGGCACCGGCAAACTCAACCGTGAAGGTGCACTACCTCGGTGTTGACTATGAGACCGGTGAAGAATTCGACTCTTCGTGGAGTCGCGGCGAGCCAATCGAGTTTCCTCTCAATCGCCTGATCAAGGGCTGGCAAGAGGGCATTCCTGGCATGAAGGTCGGCGGTCGTCGCACCCTAATCTGCCCACCCGAATATGCATACGGTCCAGTTGGCGGTGGCCACAGACTCTCTGGCCGAACCCTGGTCTTCGTAATCGACCTGCTCGGCGTTCTCTAAAAGACTCTGGAAACAAGAAAATGCACCCCCGATTCGGAGGTGCATTTTTCTTTGGTAGGCCCCGTCGGGATCGAGTCCCTGGTTCGCTGCGCTCACGCAGGGGCCCAAGCCGGTTCTCCACAAGACGAACACCAAAAAATAAAACCCCACCAAATGGTGAGGTTTTATTTCTTGGTAGGCCCCGTCGGGATCGAACCGACGACCCACGGATTAAAAGTCCGTTGCTCTAACCAACTGAGCTAGAGGCCCTTGAACTTGCCCATTCTAACAGGCACAAACTGACGAACCACCAGCCGATTTAGGGGCAGTATTGACCCATGGCCATGTTTTCGGAAGCACCGCGTGAGTTCACCGCGACCGACATCCCTGCACCAGAGATCATCGACCCGAACAGTGTTCCTAGCTTTCGCTGGGGTTTCATCGGCGCCGGTGACATCGCAGATGTGATGGCAGGCGCACTTGCCAAGCACACAAACCAGAAGGTTGTTGCCGTCGGTTCTAGAACGCCTGGCAAGGGCAAAGCTTTCGCCGAAAAATTCGGCATCGCAAAGTCTTATGAGACATACGAAGAGTTGGCAAACGACCCAAATGTCGACATCGTTTATGTTGCAACTTTGCCGCACACGCACCTTGAAGATGCCATGCATGCAATTAACGCAGGCAAGCATGTGATGATCGAAAAGCCTTCGACCATGACCGCACACGACACAGAAATTCTTTATCGCAAGGCGCGCGAAGCCGGTGTCTTTGCGATGGAGGCGATGTGGAGTCGCTACCTTCCTCAGGCGTCGATCATTCGCCAGATGCTTGCTGCCGGAACACTCGGTGAAATCACAATGCTGCAGTCAGACTTCGGTCAAGACAATCGCGACATTGCACGCCTTTGGTTGAAAGACGCCTCAATCGTCATGGACATGGGAATCTATCCAATTTCATTTGCTCAGATGGTGCTCGGAAGCCCAACCAAAATCACAGCAGCTGGAAAAATGCACAACGACCACGTCGAAGCAATGGCAGCTGCCGTGCTTGAGTTTGAATCGGGTGCTCGCGCAGTGCTCGCAACTTCGGGTCACTCGCACATTCCGACAATCGCATCAATCTCTGGAGATCAGGGAGTGCTTACACTCGATGGCCCGTTCTTCATTCCTACATCGCTCGAGCTTCGCCCAAGCTTGTTCAACTCGCACGGCCCGCGTTGGAAAGACGAGACCGGCATTGTTGCTCACGAGGGTTTGAGTTACCAGGCGACATACATGGCTAAGTTCATAAGCGAAGGCCTTACCGAGTCACCGCTGCACACGCACGCAGAGGTCGTCGAGGGCATTCGAATTGGCGAAGAGATTCGTCGCCAGGTTGGCGTTAGCTACCCCTAAATCAGGGCTTTGAGCCGTCGCGGCCACTCGACCACGAGCATGGCCACGAGCATCAGTGCGCCACCCAGGATGGTCTTCAGGGTCAGCACTTCCTGACCAACCCAGACCGAGATTAGGGCCGCAAAGACCACTTCGGCGGTCAGGATGATTGCCACCCGTGAGGCATCCATGAGTCCTTGCGCCCAGGTTTGAACGAAGAACGCAACTGCCGTGGCGAACACGGCGGTAAACAGAATCGCAAACCAGACGTCGCCATTTGGTGGTGTCTGGTAACCATCGACAAGAGCGCCGACCCAGCAAACCGATGCGGTGGTTGCCAGTTGCAAAACGGTGAGCGCATACGCGTCGCGACCAGGGCTCCACGAACCGAGCCCAACAATGTGTGCCGCGAAAAGAATCGCGCAGGCGATTCCCCAAATCTGGCCGAGTTCGATGCTCACACCGTTGATCGAAATCAAAGCAAGGCCTGCGGTTGCAAGCGCAACTGCAAGCCACACCTTGCGAGCAATTTTCTGCTTCACGACGAACCAGGCAAACAGGGGTGTAAGCACGACATAGAGCCCGGTGAGAAATCCGGTGATCGCTGCGGTCGTGGTTTGAAGAGCAATCGTCTGAGTGATGTAACCGCCGCCGAGCAAGACTCCGAGCGGAACACCAACTCGCAACAGGTCAGGAGTGAATTTTTTTAGGACGCTCGGTCTAACAGCGATCATGATCAAGGTCGCAATCGTAAAGCGCGTCGCCAAGAAGTCAAAAACAGGTTGTTGCTCGATTGCCGGTTTCATCAAGACGAATGCGGCACCCCAGACAATAGCCACAGAGAGCAAAACGGGCGCAGCGAAGATCGGAGTCTTTTTCATCTGTCTATTCTTCAGCGCTTGCCGTGCGCAGCGTTTTTTGCCATCGATGGAAATACCAATCCGTGCATTGGCCAAACCGCCCACCAGTAAAGGTGACCCCATAAACCTCGAGGAACGTAAATTGCGCGTTGCACAACTTTGCAGCCCGAGCCACCTTCGTTTGGAATTACCGACCACTCAAGCCAGGCGCGACCAGGCATCTTCATCTCTGCGCGAAGGCGCAAAAGATTTGGTCGCTTAATCTCCTCGACTCGCCAAAAGTCGAGCGCTTCGCCAACCACAAGATGATCTGGGTCTCTGCGACCACGACGAAGGCCAACGCCACCGACGAGTCTGTCCATCAAACCTCGAAGTTGCCAGGCCCAGGTCGCTGTCGAGTATCCGTGATCTCCGCCGATGGCCTCAATGCGAGCGAAAACCTGCTCGGCGGTTTGAGTGCTCTCAACGGTGCGAACGTCTGTGTAGAGGCTTCCTCCGGCCCAATCTGGGTCGGTTGGCAACGGGTCTGATGGCGCAAATGGCACCGAGGCGTCTGTCCAGCGTGTTTGCACGTTTGACGTCTTCAGGCGGGTCAACGCAAGTTTCACGGCCGTTTTGAATGGCGTGAGCCCACTCTTCGGGTCGGCGATTAATTCACGGATGGCGCGGTTGTCTGCTATTACGTCGTTCTTCAGACTATCGACCAGGCGACGAGCCAATTGAAAAGGCACCGGGGTGACCAGGCCGACCCAGCCGCTCGAAAGTTTTGGAGTCAGCACCGGAATCGGGATGATGATGCGACGGCGAAGGCCAGCTGCCTCGGCATATTGCTGCATCATCTCGGCATAGGTAAAGAGGTCTGGCCCGGCGACATCGAATGCGCCGTTGATTTTCTTGTCGATGGCGGCAGCGCCAACCAAATAGCGAAGCACATCGCGAATTGCGATCGGCTGAATCTGATTGAGCACCCACTTCGGCGTCGTCATGACTGGCAGGCGCTCGGTTAGGTAGCGCAGCATCTCAAAAGATGCAGAGCCCGACCCGATTACGACACCGGCACGAAGCTCTATGGTTGGCACACCAGATGCACGCAAAATTTCACCGGTAAGAGCGCGCGAGGCGAGGTGCGGCGAAAGCTCTTGGCCCTCTGTGATGATTCCGCCAAGGTAGACAATTCGCTTGAGTTTGTTGGCGAGAGCTGCTTTCGCAAATTTCTCTGCGAGCACCTTCTCTTCTTTTTCAAAGTCGTCGGTGAGATTGAGCGCGTGCAACATGTAATAGGCGATGTCGACAGAATTTAGCGCCTTGTCTAGTGCAGCGATATCGTTCGCATCGCCCTCGATGACTTCTACTTTTGAAATCCACGGATAGTCGCGAAGTCGATCGGCTTGTCGTGCGAAGACGCGAACTCGGTATCCGACTTCGAGGAGGTGAGTAACCAGGCGTCCCCCGATGTATCCGGTTGCGCCGGTTACTAAGACCAGAGCGGGCTTGCCCGTGCGAGTCTTTAGCGGTTTTAGGCCCTCGGTGATCTCGCTCATGGCTCTAGTCTGCTACCAAAATCGATTCTTGAAGTTCGACAGCTACCACTCGAGGCTTATTGCCGGTTCGGTTGATGTGCACGACAAGCATCTGACCCGGGCGAAGTGTTGTTGCCGCGTTGATTGAACGTCTTAGGTCAAGTGGTGCGAAGCCTGCGATGGTCTTCAAAATCGTTGGCAGTGACGGTCGGTGCGAGCAAATGACAGAAGCCTTATTCACTTCGATTACGTCTTCGACAACGTTGCTGGTTCGAGCCGGACGTTTGGCATTGCCA
The DNA here is from genome assembly GCA_947453285.1 of Microbacteriaceae bacterium. Taxonomy (GTDB): domain Bacteria; phylum Actinomycetota; class Actinomycetes; order Actinomycetales; family Microbacteriaceae; genus Rhodoluna. Next base: position 6,048 of record CANGGA010000032.1, read on the forward strand.
AGCTCGCTGAGTTGGGAGCGCTCGATAACGGCTAGCTTGCGTTTTGCCGCAAACGGCAGAACGGTTTCGCGGCAGCGTTTCCAGGGGCTGGTCACCACGTGCTTCACGCCGAAGGCAGACAGCGGCTTGATTAGTGCCTTAGCCTGTGCCTTGCCGAAATCGTGCAATGGGCGCTTGCCATCGTCAACGACCTTGCCGCCCTTCCAGTCAGCGCGGGCCATGGCCTTTGCGTGACGAAGCACGACAAGAGGCTTGGTCGCAAGTTGCCCTCGGTCGTGCAGCTCGAGCAGGGCGTTCAGCGGTTGCTGGTCGAATTCATATGAGAGCAGCTTTCGAGCCTTCTCCGGCGTTTTCCAGTCGACCTTTTCGACCTCTTCGCTAGGTTCAAACTTGCTGTCTGCAAGTGCCTTGTCGGTGACGTGGGCTGCCCAGTAGTGCACCTCTTTGTCGTCGCCATTCTTTAGCGGGTAGTGAAGCTCAGCCAGGTGAACCCCAAGCGAAACCCTGAGCCCGGTCTCTTCGCGAATTTCTCGAACCGCGGCTTCGGCAACGGTTTCACCTTTATCAACTTTGCCCTTTGGCCAACTCCAGTCGTCATAGCGAGACCGATGAATTATGGCTACCTTGAGCTCGCCTTTTTCAATGCGCCAAAGAATGGCGCCAGCTGCTACTACGCTCATCGAGCATTTCGCTTCGAGTGCACAACTTTCATTAGTTGGTCTTGAACGTCTACCAAGCGAACTCCGTTTTCGCCGAACTGGTGGCGAGTCCAAATTCCGTCAGACTTCAATCCCCATGAAGCAGAATCGTTCGACATCGCTAGGTCAAACAGGTCGTTGATCTCACGGATGTGGTCTGGCTGCACAAGTCTCACCAAAGCTTCGACTCTGCGGTCGAGGTTTCGGTGCATCATGTCTGCAGATCCGATGAATACCGCAGGGTCGCCGCCGCCGTTGAAAGCAAATGCTCGAGAGTGCTCGAGGTAACGACCGAGAACAGAACGCACCTTGATGTTTTCGCTTAGGCCGGCAACGCCGGGTTTGAGCGCGCACATTCCGCGAACCAAAATTTCAACCTCTACACCTTGCTGTGCCGCAAGATAAAGCGCGTCAATAATTTTCTCGTCGACAAGTGAGTTGACCTTGATGCGAATGCGAGCATCCTTGCCTTGGTGTTTGAATTCAACCTCACGGTTGATGTAGTCGATTAGCCCATCGCGCACACCGTTTGGTGAGACGAGCAAGGTTCTGAACGAGGCATCCGGTGCATAGCCAGAGAGCTGATTGAACAGGCGAGTGAGGTCTTCTCCGACAGCTTCGCGCGAGGTGAGCAGACCGTAGTCTTCATAGAAGCGAGCGGTCTTCGGGTTGTAGTTTCCGGTTCCGATGTGGCAATAGCGGCGAAGTGCGTTGCCCTCCTGGCGAATAACCAGGGCCAGCTTGCAGTGGGTCTTTAGCCCGACGATGCCATAAACCACGTGCACGCCAGCCTGCTCAAGCTTGCGAGCCCAGCTGATGTTTGCCTGCTCATCGAAGCGGGCCTTGATCTCGACCAGTGCCAAAACCTGCTTGCCGGCCTCCGCTGCATCGATAAGAGCATCGACGATCGGGCTGTCACCGCTGGTGCGATAAAGGGTTTGCTTGATTGCAAGCACGTTTGGGTCGGCAGCGGCAGCCTGCAAGAACGCAACCACAGATGTGGTGAATGACTCGTAAGGGTGGTGCACCAAAATTTCGCGCTGGCGAATTGCCGAGAAGATGTCGATCTTTTCGTCTTCGCCCGCGTGCAAATAACGGTTGGTAATTCTCGGATGCGGCGGGTAGTGAAGCTCTGGCCGCTTCAAGAATGCAATTTCGCTTAATCCGGTTAGATCTAGCGGCGAAGGCAAGTGATAAACGTCTTCGTCGGTGATGTCGAGTTCGCGCATCAACAAGTCGAGAACTTCAGGGTTGATGTCGTTGGCAACCTCTAGTCGAACCGGTGGGCCGAATCGGCGGCGCAACAATTCTTTCTCGAGAGCAACCAGAAGGTTTTCGCCTTCGTCTTCATCGACATCGAGATCTTCGTTTCGAGTTACTCGAAAGGCGTGGTGCTGCATGACCTGCATGCCCGGAAATAGTTGGCCTAAGAATTCGCCGATGATTTCTTCTAGCGGCACATAGCGAGCATCGTGCAAAGAAGAGTTGCCGGGAATTCGAACAAAGCGCGGAAGAAGGGGCGGAACCTTTACACGTGCGAAATGTTCGGTTTCGTTTTCAACGTTGCGAACCACCACAGCAAGGTTGAGTGAAAGGCCAGAGATGTATGGAAACGGGTGAGCAGGGTCAACTGCCAGCGGTGTAAGCACCGGAAAGATTTGGTTCTGAAAGTAGGTGTGCAGTGCCGACTTTTCTTGGTCGTCTAATTCATGCCAACGCACCAGTCGAATTCCGTTTGCGCGAAGGGCTGGTTCGATTTGATCGCGAAACAGGTGTGCGTGACGCTGCTGCAGGCGATGTGCCTCTTGGCTGATATTGGTTAGCACCTCGGCAGGCTGAAGCCCAGATGAAGCCTGAACTGCCAGGCCGGTTGCGATGCGGCGCTTTAGGCCAGCAACTCGAACCATGAAGAATTCGTCGAGGTTCGAAGCAAAGATGCTCAAGAAATTGACTCGCTCGAGCAAAAAGAGGTTTGGATCTTCTGCGAGCTCTAGAACACGCTGATTGAAGGCCAACCAGCTGATTTCGCGGTCTAGGTATCGGTCTGCGGATAGGCCGTGCGAGTCATCAATGAGCTCGATTGCCATGGTTTCGTCAGACATAGGGTCAAGTCTGCCACGAAAGGGTTAACGCTTGGTAGCCGAGAAATTATCTTCGGTCTCAACCGTGAAGCGGTAACCGACGTTGTGAACGGTGCCGATTAGCGACTCGAGGTCGCCAAGTTTCGCGCGCAGGCGGCGAATGTGAACGTCTACCGTGCGGGTGCCACCAAAGTAGTCGTAACCCCAGACTTCGCTCAGCAGCTGATCGCGAGTAAACACCCGGCCCGGATGCTGTGCCAAGAATTTGAGCAGAGCAAACTCTTTGAAAGTTAGGTCGAGTGGCTTGCCGTGCACCTTTGCCGAGTAGCTCGCCTCGTCGATGACCACACCAGATGCGTGAATCTGATCT